>CAYUTR010000363.1:0-4898 GCA_964447465.1 uncultured Chryseobacterium sp. | reverse complement strand
ATTGCTCCTCCACACGACCATAAACACACGCTAGGCTATTTTCACAAGAGCGGAAAAGAACATGTTCAGCAGGCAATTGATGCTGCATTAGCTGCACGCGAAAAATGGGTGAATCTTTCGTGGGAACACCGCGCGAGTATTTTTCTGAAAGCAGCAGAACTCATCGCAGGTCCATACCGCGCGAAATTGAACGCTGCGACGATGCTTGGTCAGAGCAAGAATGCCTACCAGGCTGAGATTGATTCTGCATGTGAAATCATCGACTTCCTGCGGTATAACGTCCACTTTATGCAGGAGATTTACAAGCAACAACCGGCTTCCTCTCCCGGAATGTGGAACCGTTTGGAATGGCGTCCGCTTGAAGGATTCATTTACGCTTTGACTCCGTTCAACTTCACGGCGATTGCAGGAAATCTTCCCACATCGTGCGCAATGATGGGCAACGTAGTTGTATGGAAGCCGAGCAACACGCAGGTGTACGCAGCAAACGTGCTTATGGAAATATTCATGAAAGCCGGCGTTCCTGATGGCGTGATCAATCTGATTTATCCTTCCGGTCCGGATGCGGCAGAAGTTGTTTTCAATCACCGCGATTTTGCAGGAATACACTTCACAGGTTCAACCGAAGTTTTTCAGAATATCTGGCAGACGATCGGCAACAACATTCACAAATACAAATCGTATCCGCGTATCGTTGGAGAAACAGGCGGAAAAGATTTCGTGATGGTGCACAAGTCGGCTGATGCTGCTGCAGTGATCACGGCAATTTCCCGCGGAGCTTTTGAATACCAGGGACAGAAATGTTCTGCAGCATCACGCGCATACATTCCTTCAAATCTCTGGGAAGAAGTGAAAGCCGGATTGCAGCGCGATCTTGCTTCATTCAAAATCGGGCCGACTGAAGATTTCTCGAATTTCGTGAATGCAGTGATCGATGAGAAATCGTTCGACAAACTCGCCAAATACATTGATGCAGCGAAGGCCGACAAGAATGTAGAAATTGTTGCAGGTGGAACGTATGATAAATCGAAAGGGTATTTCATTCATCCAACGATAATCCGTGCGAACGATCCGAAATATGTAACAATGTGCGAAGAATTATTCGGACCGGTTCTTACACTTCACGTTTACGATGAGAACAAATTCGAAGAAACGCTGAAAATTGTTGATTCAACTTCCATATATGCGTTGACCGGTTGCATTATTTCTCAGGATCGTTACGCGATTGAAGTAGCGACAAAAGCACTTGAACACAGTGCCGGAAATTTCTATATCAACGACAAACCAACAGGTGCAGTTGTTGGTCAGCAACCATTTGGCGGAGCACGCGGTTCCGGAACAAACGACAAAGCCGGTGCCATGATCAATCTGCTGCGTTGGGTTTCTCCGCGTACAATCAAAGAAACATTCGTACCGCCGCACGACTACCGCTATCCTTTTCTGGCTAAGGATTAGCGATCACTGATTTTCGGTTATTATTCCGATGTGCCCTGTTGTCTGCAGTTCTACAGCAGTTGTTTTTTTTTAAATTTGGGCACCCGTTAACAAAAACGTGAGGAATTTTGATACATTTGTTGAGTCCTTACGGAAGCAGCATCATCCCCTCAGTGTATTCAAGATGTTGTAGTGTGTTGAGTTCAAAAATGTAATCGCAATTGCATCTTCACAGCGATTTCATTCTTGACACTTTGTCGTAAGGAAAACTGAATTTAAGAAACGAACGACCCCCGTATTCACCGACGTGTACAGGCATTGGCGTTCCTGTATATGTCATAGACCTTGATTATGAAAACTGAAAAAGCAAGTAAAGCATCCGACAAAGCAAGCAAAGCAGCGGCAGCACTACACATCGGCAAACTGGTGCGTAAACATCTTGAAGAATTGGGTATGACGAAAAGCGAATTCGCACGTCGTCTTGATACTTCACCGCAAAACATTTACGGGATTTTTAAACGTAAGTCGATTGATACTGAACTGTTGAAGAGCATCGGTACCGTTCTGAATTTTGACTTCTTCCAGTACTACGGTTCAGGAGCACTTTACGTGAATGAAGATCGTCCCTCATACGGAAAAGAGAAAGTACTCACGGCGCTTGATCTTCAGCGCGAACTCGATCGCCTACGCAAAGAACACGAATCGCTTCGCCAGGAAAATAATTACCTGAAGGAAATTCTTCAGCTTATGAAAGACAAGCAGGCGAAGAAATAAATTCTGCTTCATCACCACAATAAAAAAATCCCGGCTTCTCAGTCGGGATTTTTCGTTGTATGAACTTCTTGCTTTTAGCGCAAGTGGATTGTATACGTATGATTGTTGATAGTAACCGTTGCAAGATCATCACATCCGCCGGTTCCAAAATCAACTGTGCGCATCGGACGTGTTCCCGGAGTTACTTCTACAGTTCCCTGTGTAAAGTGACGACGGCAACCCAATTGCATATTACGGATGAGCGGGTTGGTGATATTCATTGTGAAGCTTTCACCTGCTGCGCTTGTTCCGCTTGCATTTCCGGTGATCGAGTACATATCATCGTACCAAACCATTGTGCTCTCACCTGCTGTCCACTCGCGCTGACGATTGGAAACCCACGTGATAGTTCCACCGTTGCTTGCAAGATTGATCGTGCCGTTTACGTCGATATCGTAAACCAGATTTCCTGCTGCGTTATGACCAAGGTTCGTAACTGTTTTTGTTCCAAGTACTTCGTTGTCGTTCACGAAATAGTTATTGAATCCAATTGTGTGAACAGATGCTGAATCGCGATACTGGCCGGTATAATAAACGATAATATCTCCGCGGCGGTTGCGTCCATCGTTACACGTGCAGTTAACAGAACCAAAACTGATAGTGATTGTATCCTGATCTGCACCGTTCAACGTATCCCACGTAACCGAAGCGCATTGTGTCAGAAGTCCACCGTTGTTTGGATCGCCAAGGCGATAATTGGAAACTGTGCCGGAGTGCCCTGCTTCGTCGGCAATGTTCATTACGTCGCTATAGATTCCATCTGCTAATGCGTTGTCAGATGCAGCGGTTGTATCCGTGTCTTCATCATCCTTACGGCAACCCGTGAACATTAGTGATGCAACTGCGATGATTGTAAGTGAGCTGGTTAAAAATCGGGAAGTCTTCATTGTGTTCGTTTTATAAAGAGGTTTGTTCTTTTGCGTTTTCAGTTCTATGACCTCTGAAGCACAGCAGTGGTTTAACTTGCCACACAAATATAGGCGTAAATGGCTGATTTTCAGCAAACCTAATTATTCTCTGGCCTTCGGAATTCTGCCAGAACAAGTGCTGTAGCAACTGCAGCATTCAACGATTCGGGTTTTGTGACCCCTTCTGAAAATGATGGAACCGATAAACGATGATCGACAAATTTTTCTGTGGTGTTGCGAATTCCGTTCGCCTCATTTCCGATCACAATGAAACCACCCGGCGTAATCTCTTCCGTGAAAATATTTTTTCCGTCCATGAACGTTCCGTACACCGGAAGTATATCGCGGTTATTGGTGCGAGCAAAAGCAGTCAGCTCCGTGAAAAATTCAGTCAGCTCATGATTGACAATTTTCACGCGTGTAAGTGAACCCATTGAAGACTGCACTACTTTAGGATTCCAATGTTCCGCACAATCATCTGATGCTACTATCCGGTGCACACCGAACCAATCTGCAGTGCGGATAATTGTACCCATGTTGCCCGGATCGCGGATACCGTCCAGCATCAACGTAATGCCGGAAAAATATTCACTCATGTGAATCCGAACTTCAGGTACCTTCACCACCGCAATTACATCAGGCGCTGTTACGAGTGTACTCAGGCGTTCAAGATCTTTCGATGTCGCTCCGTACGATTCGATACCGACACCAATCATTTTACCATGCTCCTTCAGCCAATCGGCCTGCGCGTACACTTCTTCTACTTCGAAATCCGATTGAAGGTATTCCCGCACAAGTTTGTCGCCTTCTGCAAGGAACAGCCCTTCTGCAAAACGGTTTTTCTTCTGGTGAAGCGACTTAACGTAGGAAATCCTGTTGTTGGAAAGCATATTATAGAAGGTCAGGGCATTATATTTGCAAACTTACGTGTTCTTAAAGGAAACGCTTCGTGATTCTGAAAACCCGTCCCGCTTTTTTATGTCTGCTTTTTGCCGCGATTCTGTTCGCGTGGATGGGCTGTACGGCTAGAAGAGTTCCGGTTGGACAGAAAATGGTGAAGAAGGTTTTCATTGTTTGTAAGCCGCCGAAAGGCGATTCAGCAGATAAATACGGGAGCAAAGTCGACAAAGCCGACATGTACAGTTATGTGAAACAGAAGCCGAACCGGAAACTGTTTGGATTAAATCCGAAAAACATTTTCAGATGGCATGTGGTTATAGACTCGGCTGACACCACACGAAAACCGAAAAAACGGATCGAGCTTGTGGATCGGGGAACTTCCAAGAACGGAGCTGGTTATCCGCTTTATCTCACCCTCTATAATTTCGTTAAACCGGAACGACTGAAGGAGAAGCAGGACAGCGCAGATGCCCGATTTGACAGGAGAAACGAGAAACGCGCGTTGAAGAATCGTAAACAACACAAGAAGCGTAGAAAATTAGCTGGGGAAGTTCTTCAGAATATCGGAGAGCCTCCTGTTATTCTTGATACGGTTCAGATGCATCGTTCAACAGAGCAACTGAATCAATATCTCGACAACAAAGGTTACTTCCGAAGCACTGTGACAGACAGTATTGCTTATCCGTCTCTGTTCAAACGTCACATTCTGAAAAAGACACCCGATTCGCTCGGTGTTTTCGGTCGACCGAAGAAAAAAGTAATTGTCTATTACGTTGCTAAGCCTGCGCACGTGTACACGTTGGATACCATTTCCTGGGAAGTGAAGGATGAAGAAATGGCGTA
>CAYUTR010000362.1:0-4911 GCA_964447465.1 uncultured Chryseobacterium sp. | reverse complement strand
CATCCCTGTCCGGATCAGTGCCAGGATTTTTATAATCATACTATGAAAAACACCATTACCAAAACAACAGTTAAAGCAATCGTACTGGCTGTATTCTCTGCAATGTTTGTGAACACTGCATTTGCACAGGCGCAAGAACACGGCGAAGAAAAACACTGCGGCACAACGCAGGCTGAACAGGCACTGTTTGCAAAGTACCCAGGACTACAGGCTGAAGCTGAATTGAAGCATCAGCAGTCTCTTGCTCAGGGAAAAGAAAATCTCGAAAACAATCGCGATTTTACTCCTGCAACGTACATCATTCCGGTGGTGTTCCACATCATCCATGATTATGGTACGGAAAATATTACTGATGCGCAGGTGCTCGACCAGATGATGATTCTGAACAGAGATTTCCGCATGAACAATGCCGACACATCACTTATCGTTCCTGAGTTCTGGAACATCATGGCTGATACGAAAATCGAATTCCGTCTTGCACAGCTGGATCCTAACGGAAATTGTACAAACGGCATCGATCGTATTGCTTCTATGGAAACATATGTTGGTGATGACGGTTCTAAACTGAACCAATGGCCACGTGATATGTACCTGAACGTTTGGGTAGTGAAATCGATGATGAACGGTGTAGCAGGTTATGCTTACTATCCGGGAGCTGTTGACGGATTCCTTTATCCGTTTGATGGTATTATCATTCTTCAGGATTACATCGGAAGTATCGGAACAAGTTCAGTAGGTACATCACGCGCATTGACACACGAAATCGGTCACTACCTCGGGTTGCCGCACGTTTGGGGAAGCACCAATCAGCCTGGCGTTGCTTGTGGTGATGACGGAATTCTTGACACACCGGTAACAAAGGGATGGCAGACATGTCCATCTGCTACTGCGTCAAAAGTTTGTGATACTGCAGTAGTTGAGAATTTCCAGAACTACATGGATTATTCTTATTGCTCAAGGATGTTCACCGCAGGGCAGCGTGATGTAATGCATTATTCACTGATGAGCTCAACCGGTGAACGTAGTTCACTTTGGCAGCCCCCAAATCTTATTGCGACTGGATGTATGAACGTTCAACCTGTTTGTTTGCCAATCGCTGACTTCAAAGCGAATCGCAGAATGGTTTGCGAAGGCGGTTCAATTACACTGACAGATCTTACGCATACCAGCGCTGGAACTTCATGGCAGTGGACACTCAGCGGTCCCACAACGCTGACTTCAACTGCTCAGAATCCTGTATTCTCAAACATGAATTCTACGGGTTGGTATACAGTTACTCTCATTGCAACGAACGCAACGGGGTCTGACACACTTACGCGTCCGAATTGGCTGCTTGTAAGTCCTGATCAGGCGATGTTCAATTCAACGTATAGCGAAGGATTCGAAAGTCCAAACGTATTCTTCGGCGGATTCATAGCGAACGATCGTTACGGTAACGGTACTATTTTCCACCACACGACAAATGCAGCTTACACGGGAACAGGTTCAGCATGTCTGAACACGTTTGGAAACTCACTTGATGGTGATATTGATGAGCTCATCACACCTTCATACGATCTGCGTTTCAATACTGGCATGCAGCTTTCATTCAAGTATTCGTATGCAACAGCTGCAACATCTGCTGACCTGAACACACAGACCCTGAAAGTGTACTCGTCGATTGATTGTGGTCAGACATGGACTGTGCGTTGGACTCGTACAGGATCTAACGTTGTAACCGGTGGTTACGATCCTAACTTCTACATTCCGCAACAACAGAATCTTTGGGATGCTGTAGTAATTACACTTCCAACCAGCACTGCTGTAGCAAACGTTCGCTTCAAGTTTGAATTCACTTCTCCTGAAGACGGATGCGGTAACAACCTTTACATCGACGATATCAACATCCTAACGACTAACGTTGGTATTGATGAGAACTCCGGTGATGCAGCATTCTCAGTTTACCCTAACCCGGGCGACGGAAACAGCACGATCGCATATGCTTTGACTGAAGCAGCTTCTGTGAAGTGCGACATCTATGATCTCACAGGCCGTCTTGTTAGTTCAGTTAGCGAAGGACAGCAGGCAGCGGGCAATTATACAATGCCTGTGAGCGATGAAACAGCTCCACTTGCACCTGGGACTTACATGATCCAGATGACAATCGGCGACCAGGTTTCTACACGCAAATATGTAGTTACCGCGCAGGAATAATCTGCCTCGTAAATTATTTGGAAATCCCGGCCAAAACGTCGGGATTTCCTGTTTTTAGGGGTGTGCCCGATTCCGGCTTCTACCAGTTACAAAGTCAGGATAAAATGCCGCCTCACGTACTTGAAATTCTGTGTCGGAACTTGTAAATTCGGGCTTAGAATAATTGATCGATTGCGCGTACATCTATCCGCTGTGGCAGGCGGAAATCCGGGGACATCGAATATGTGTCATCCCCATCCGGATCAGTGCCAGATACATACCATCACACCATGAAAAACACCATTACGAAATTCACAGTTAAAGCAATTGCAGTAGCTGCGTTCTCTGCAATGTTCGTGAACACTGGCTCTGCTCAGGCACCGCATCATGAAGAAAAGCATTGCGGTTCAACTGAAGCCTGCAACGCACTATATGCAAAGTATCCTGGCCTTCAGGCCGAAGCGGAACTCAAGCATCAGCAGTCGTGGGTTGAAGGAAAACAGAATCTCGAGAATAACCGGGACTTCACTCCGCCTTTGTACATCATTCCCGTGGTGTTTCACATCATTCACAATTATGGTGGTGAAAACATTTCTGATGCACAGATCCTCGATCAGATGATGATCCTCAATAGAGATTATCGTAAGAACAATGCCGACACCTCTGTGATTGTAGCTCCGTTTGGTCCGATTGCAGCCGATACTAAAATTGAATTCCGCCTGGCGCAACTTGATCCCGACGGAAACTGCACGAACGGCATCGAACGCATTGCTTCAATGGAAACATATGTTGGTGACGATGGTTCAAAACTGAATCAGTGGCCACGCGACAAATACCTGAACGTTTGGGTTGTTCAGGACATTGCGAGTGGTGCTGCAGGATATGCATACTATCCCGGTTCAGTAGATGGTTTCCTTTATCCGTATGATGGTATCCTTATTCTGTCGACTTACGTTGGAAGCATCGGCACCGGTAACGTTGGAACTTCACGCGCACTCACACACGAAGTGGGCCACTGGCTCAGCATTCCTCACGTATGGGGAAGTACAAATTCTCCAGGTGTTGCATGTGGCGATGAAGGAATTATGGATACCCCAGAAACCATGGGATGGACAATCTGTCCTTCAGCTCAGGCATCAAAAGTTTGCGACACCGCAGTAGTGGAGAATTTCCAGAACTACATGGACTATTCCTACTGTTCGAGAATGTTTACGTGGGGTCAGGCTGATGCGATGCACTATGCGCTCAACAGTTCAAGCGGCGACAGAAACAATCTATGGTCAGCTCCTAACCTTGCTGCAACAGGATGTCTGAATGTTCAGCCAGTCTGCTTACCACATGCCGACTTCGACGTCAACCGCAATATGATTTGTGAAGGTGGTTCAGTTACGTTCACCGATCTTTCGCACACAAGCACGGCTACCGCCTGGCAGTGGACGCTTACCGGACCAACTACGTTGACGTCAACTGCACAGAACCCGACGTTCTCGAATATGAATGCAACAGGATGGTACACCGTGCAACTCATCGCAACCAATGCAACTGGAACTGATACGATGACGAAAGCAAATTACCTGCTCGTTAGCCCTGATCAGTCGCCACTCACTCCACTATACAGTGAAGGATTTGAAGATCCGAACTTCCTGTCGTTCGGTTATGCGATTACAGATATGTACGGCAACGGAAGTATTTTCCATCGCACCACAAACACTGCGTACACCGGAACTGCTTGTCTTGCACTCAATACATTTGGTGTAAGCGTGCAAGGCGACAGCGATATTTTCGTCACGCCTTCTTATGATCTCCGCTTTAACACCGGGATGCAGCTTTCGTTTAAGTATGCGTACGCAACTGCCGCAACATCGGCCGATCTGAACACGCAAACGTTTAAAGTATGGAGCTCTAACGATTGCGGCGTAACGTGGACTCCGCGTTGGTCTGTTGTTAATTCAAACGTTGTGACTGCGGGGTATGTTCCTGGCTTCTACATCCCGCAAGGACAAGCAGACTGGCAGACTGTTTCCATCTCTCTTCCTTCCAGCTTGTCGAGTCAGGCTAACGTACGTTTCAAATTCACATACGGTGCGCCGGAAGATGGAGTTGGCAACAATCTATACATCGACGACATCAACATCTTCAGCACAAACGTCGGCATCAGCGAGAGTACTGGTAATGCTGCATTCAGTGTTTACCCGAATCCGGGAAACGGAAACAGTACGATCGCTTATACACTCACCGAACAGGCTTCAGTGAAGTGCGACATTTTTGATCTCTCAGGACGTCTTGTAAGTTCAGTTGATCACGGTGATCAGGCTGCTGGGAATTACACAATGCCGGTGAGCGACGAAACTGCTCCGCTTGCAGCTGGAACATATATGATCCAGATGACAATCGGCGATAAGGTTTCTACACGCAAGTACGTGGTAGCATCGCAGGAATAAAATGAAATTGCATTAATAAAAAATCCCGGTCATGAAAGCCGGGATTTTTTATTCCAAAACTGTACGACATGAATGCAAATTTTGCAATCTCAAAAATGAAATCACTTGTTCTTGCTGCTTGCGCCGTTTTCGCACTGAGTGATGTGATCGCGCAAAGTGATGCACGCGTACAAGGCGGTTGCGGTACAACGCTGATGACGGACAATTTATTTCTGTCGAACCCCGGCCTTCAGGAACAGGCTGCCGCTGCAGAATTGCGCATGCGTGAAGAAGGAAAACGGAATCTTGAAGATGATCG
>CAYUTR010000361.1:0-4928 GCA_964447465.1 uncultured Chryseobacterium sp. | reverse complement strand
GTGGCGGAAGATCATCAGACGAAAAATGCGATGGCGTTGGTGAATGTGGGAGCCGCAGTTTTAGTACGCGATGTAGAAGCTGCATTGGGATTGACGAAGAAAGTAATTGAATTATTTAATGATGAACCCGCACGTACGGAACTTCAGGTGAAGATCGGTCAGCTGGCAACTCCGAATGCAGCAGATCTTATCGCAGGTGAAATATTGAAATTAGTTCAGGATCAAAAAAAATAATGTTCGAACAAACGCGACATATTTATTTTCTCGGTATCGGTGGAATCGGTATGAGCGCGCTTGCACGATATTTTCATAGTCGCGGAATACGTGTTTCCGGCTACGATAAAACACCAAGTGAAATTACCGACGAACTGATTGCATCGGGAATGGAGATCCATTTCGAAGACAAAATCGAACTCGTTCCCGGCAATATTGATCTGGTTGTACTTACACCGGCTATTCCATCTGATCATACGGAATGGAAATTCCTTCGTGAAAAAGGAATTCCGATTAAGAAACGTGCGGAAGTTCTTGGAATGATCAGTCGCGACTCCGTTTGTCTTGCAGTTGCAGGAACACATGGAAAGACTACGACTACTACTATGTTGGCTCATTTGCTGCGAAGTTCGGGTGTGAATTGCACAGCCTTTCTGGGGGGAATCGCAGCGAATTATAAGACCAACTATTTGCAGGGCGATCACAAACTAGTTGTGGTTGAAGCCGACGAGTACGATCGTTCTTTCCTGCATCTTTCACCGGCCGGAGCAATTGTAACATCGATTGATGCCGATCACCTCGACATTTATGGTGATCACGATCAGGTGAAGCAGAGCTATAAATCTTTCACCGATAAAATCGTGAAGGACGGTACGCTTGTACTGAAAGTTGATCTTCAGTTGGATCTCAATGAAAATTTCAATTCGCTTGTTCGTGTTCGAAATTACGGAATCGATAAAAGTCTGAACTGCGCCACTAATATTCGCGTCAGCAACGGAACTTTCGTGTTCGACTATAAAGGTGAGCGTGCTTCTATCGGCGATTTGAGTTTGTCTGTTCCAGGCCGACACAATATTGAGAACGCAACAGCGGCGATCACATTGGCTCTGGAATTCGGTGCAACTCCCGAAGGCGTGAAAAAAGGCATTGAAGATTTCCGCGGAGTACACCGTCGTTTCGAATTTGTCTTAAGAACGAGCAATCATGTTGTCATCGACGACTATGCTCATCACCCGGAAGAATTGAAGGCGGCAATTTCAGCCGCCCGGGAATTGTATCCCGATAAAAAAATTACTGGTGTGTTCCAGCCCCATTTGTTTTCACGTACCCGCGACTTCGCCGATCAGTTTGCTCGCAGCCTCGAATTGTTGGATACAGTAATTCTCCTTGAGATATATCCAGCGCGCGAATTGCCTATCGAAGGTGTGGACTCGCAAATGTTGCTGAACCGCATTTCAACTTCGTCCAAATTCATTTGCGCGAAAGAAAAACTCGTGTCGTTGCTGGAGGAACAAAATCCAGAGATCACTTTGATAATGGGCGCCGGGGATATTGATCGATTAGTTGCACCGGTTGCATCGGCACTTAAAACGAAGGGAGGTCGCTCATGATGAAGAAAATTCTGGTGATTTCCGGTTGGTCGTTTTGTGCAGCCGCAATTATTTTCCTTACTGGATTTGCGGTAAAGCAACATAATGACAGAACTGCGAATGGAATTGACATCGTAATCGAACGCAACGCCGACCACTATTTTGTTTCGCAGGACGATATAACGACCATGTTGATCCGCAATGGATTTGCAATGAACGGTCAGACAATTTCTTCGATTAACATTCCGACTATCGAGCAACTGGTTCTTGCAAAATCAGACGTTGCGGGTTGTGAGGCATGCATCACAGTCGAAGGAAAAGTCTTCATCAAGATTGTTCAGCGACGTCCGATCGCGAGAATCACAAATGCGTTCGGCGATTCATATTACATCGACGACAAAGGAGAGCTGATGCCTTGGGCGAATAATTATACTGCACCAGTGATTATAGTGAACGGCGATTTCGTGGATACATATGAAGCCATGAAGAACAAAGATTTCAGCACTGTTTCTGCTGATTCTGCTCTGAAATCGGAAACGCGCCTTGATGATATCTTTCACATTGTAAAAGCAATTGACGCCGATTCATTCCTTCGTGTGCAGATGGTACAGCTCTATTTATCGCCTGATGATGGATTCGAATTAATCCCACGTGTGGGCGATCACAAAATAGTTTTCGGCGATGCACAAAACATCGACGGAAAATTCAGGAAACTGAATCTGTTCTACATGTACGGTCTCAACAAAACCGGTCGCTGGATCGAATACAGTGCAATTGATCTTCGTTTTAAAAATCAAATAGTTTGTACCAAAAAGCCAATCACAAATGGAATCTGAAATCGTAGTCGGTCTTGACATCGGAACCACTAAAATCGCCGCACTGGTGGGACGCCGCACGGAACACGGGAAAATCGAAATTCTCGGAATGGGTAAAGCCGAATCACTGGGGGTGGCCCGTGGTGTCGTTCTTAACATTGACGAAACGGTCAAAGCGATTAAGATGGCCCTGGAAGAAGCCAGCAATAAATCAGGCGTCGACATTAAAGTCGTAAACGTTGGTATCGCTGGTCAGCACATCAAGAGTCTTCAGCATCGCGGAATGAAAACGCGCAGAAGTCTGGATGAAGAGATCAGCCAGAAAGACATTGATGAGCTCATCGAAGACATGTATCGTCTCGTAATGTCGCCCGGCGAAGAAATCATTCACGTGATTCCACAGGAATATATTGTCGACAATGAAATTGGAATCAAGAATCCGATCGGCATGTCGGGAATGCGCCTCGAAGCAAACTTTCACATCATCACTGGTCAGGTGGCCGCGGCCCGCAACATTTACAAGTGCGTAAACAAGGCTGGACTGGAAGTGATGGACCTTTGCCTGGAACCACTTGCATCAGCTGATGCAGTTCTCAGCGATGAAGAAAAAGAAGCTGGCGTGGTGCTTGTCGATATCGGTGGTGGTACAACTGATATTGCAATTTTCCACGATGGGATAATTCGCCACACTGCGGTAATTCCATTCGGGGGTAACATCATTACAGAGGATATTAAAGAGGGTTGCAGTATCATCAAGACCCAGGCGGAACTGCTGAAAGTGAAATTCGGCTCTGCACTTGCTTCAGAAAATCAGGAAAATGAAATTGTTTCGATTCCCGGATTGCGTGGACGTCCACACAAAGAAATTTCTGTGAAGAATCTGGCGCACATCATCCAGGCACGCATGGAAGAAATCGTGGAACATGTTTATTACGAGATTAAAAACTCTGGTTTCGAAAAGAAACTGATCGCAGGTGTAGTAGTAACCGGCGGTGGTGCCCAATTGAAGCATATTACTCAGCTTTTGGAATATGTAACGGGAATGGATACGCGCGTGGGATATCCGAATGAACATCTGGCGACAAGCTCGGAAGAAGTGACAAGCCCAATGTATGCAACTGGAGTGGGACTTGTGATGCGCGGGTTGACTGCACATCAAAAGCAGAAGTCGAGCGAAGAAAAAACCAATGTTGTGACCGGACATTCCGATCAAAAGAAGCGTGGAGGATGGTTCGATCAGATCTTCAGCAAGGGTAAACAATGGTTTGAAGAAGATCCGGGCAATGGGTAGCGTGTAACACTGATGTTCCACGAGTGATTATTGATAATTCAACTGTTGAATTGCGGTGTAGCTATCAACATTCAGGCGTTAACAAGTTATGGCCGCATTAAGTTATCCATGCGTGCAGGTAAAGTAATTTTCAACGGTTTTTTATCCAATCAGCATCCTATGGATTTCATCAGCAAATTAGGCGAACAGCAGGGATCGAACGAGGAGAAGGCACAGTCGCAATCCGTGAACAATGAATCTGAAAATTCAGGTCCGGTGAGCTCTTCTTCAAAGTCGAACGAAGGTTTCCCTGTGCGTTGGGATTTCAAGTCCATCCTGAAACAGGAGAGCGCGAATACTGCTGAGTCAACTGCTTCAGAAGTGAGTGCAGTAAGCAGCGAGTCAACCGGCGATTCTGAATTTGATCGCGAGTGGGCAGAAATGGTTGCGAAGGAAGAGGCGGAGAAGCAATCGAAGTTTGTTGCAGAGAATCAGATCACACCTGTTGTCGAAACTGTGAAAGCAGAAGCAACGGTGGAAATAAAAGCGGAAATAAAAGCGGAGACAAAAGCTAAAGTTGAATTACCGAAATTCCGTTCAGTTGCCGATATCATGAAGGGCTTTGGAAATATCGGAGGAGATAACGAAGAAGAATACGATTATTCAGCGGCAACAGAGACTAAAATTGCAAGCACAGAAGTAAGTGAAGTTGTTGCAGAAGCGAAATCAGAACCAGTAGCTGCGATTGAAGAAACGATCGTTGCTCCGGTTGAAATGGTTGCGGAGCCAGTTGCAACTGTCGAAGAAATTGTGGTTGCAGAAACAACTTCGGCACCGGTTGCAGAGGTTGTTGAAATTGTGAATGAAGTTGTTGCCGAAGTAGAGACTCCGGTTGCAATTGCTGAAACGGAAATCACTCCGGTTGCTGAAGTAACATCACCGGAAGTTGTTGCAGAAATTTCTATTGAGCGTGTTGCAGAGGTTGTAGAGCTCCCGGTTGCTGAGGTAATGGAATTACCTGTTGCAGAGGTTGCAGAGTTACCGGTTGCTGAAGTAACTGAATTGCCGGTAGCCGAAGTTGATTTTGCAGAACTCGTGGAAGAACACTCCATGCAAACTTCAACTGTCGAATTTACATCGGAAGTGATCAGTGAAACACTGGAGGCAATTGGCCTGGAGCCTGCCTTCGAAATAAATATGGCACTTGTTGCCGATACTGCGCAAGAAGTGATGATGGAAATCGCTGCAGACACAACTGAA
>CAYUTR010000360.1:0-4940 GCA_964447465.1 uncultured Chryseobacterium sp. | reverse complement strand
GAATTATTCATCGCATTCAGAACGATGCATTGGTTCGTGCGATGAAGGAATGGTCGTTACCTGAAAATCAGGATTTGCTGACAGGTGCATTATTGATTGCACGCTCACAATATCCCGATATCAACGAAACGCAGGTGCGCAAGCACATTGAACAGATCAAGCAGGATATCTGGCTGGAGCTGAATAACAATCTCACGGCTTTGGAAAAAGTTCGTGTGATCAATCACATTTTGTTCGACGTTCACAACTTCAGTGGTAACACAAGTAATTTTCATGCACCACAGAATTCCTATATCAACAATGTTCTGGAAACCAAAAAAGGAAACCAAGTTTCATTGTCGATTATCTACGCAGTGATTGCGCAAGACCTTCGCATTCCTATTTATGGAGTGAATCTTCCTGAGCATTTTATTCTGGCTTACGTTGATGCTTCCGCACCGTTGTCCTATGCAACAGCCAGCACGGCAGATCAAGATGTAGTATTGTTTTACATTAATCCCTTCTCACGCGGATCTGTTGTGAGCAAAAAAGAAATTGAAGCATTTATCCGTCAGCAGCGTCTTGAACCGAAACAGGAATTCTTTGCACCTTGTTCTAATCTTTCCATCATCCGCAGATTGCTCAACAACCTGATGGCTTCTTACGAGAAGTTGGGTTATCCGAACAAGATGGAAGAGTTGCGCGTGTTGCGCGATGCGTTGGAGGATTAGTCTTTCGACTACGCTCAGGACATGTTTCCGGCCTGCGTCCCACACATTAGTGTATGTCTGGTCCCGTAAACTTTAGTTCAATCGGTATTTTTCTACGCGTCACAAATTCGATCAGTTCCGTCATCCACAATGGATCAGCAGGCACAAATCCCAATTCAACTGTCTCTCCGTTCAACTTCTCTATATAGAATCTTGTGAATCCCCGACGATGCAGTTTGATCCGAAGTGTCTGAATTTCTTCTACGCTGATAAACTCCTTCCGTGGTTTTCGATTGAAGATTCCAATCCTCTCAAAGGGTCGGCGTACCAAAATACCACCATCGGAAAACAACATACTCCCCGCTTCTTTGCGAAGTCCACGGATAACGACCAGAAAAATAGCAATTGAAATTGTCCCACAAATCGCAGCCACCCAATTCCGATGTATCTCAATGTTATTCAGAGTACCAATAAAAAAAAGAACGCACGTTGACCCAATTCCAACGACGAAGAAAAACATCATCAAGAATGAGCTTCTGATCTTATATTCCTTGTCGTGAATGTTCAATAGTAATGAAGTTGAATTTTCTCCGCACCATCTTTCATCATCCCTCTCAGCATTTTTTCGAGTCCAATTAAATCTTCGAGGAGAAATCCTCTTCGTGCGTATCCGATGTCGGGAGGAAACTGAGAATCGGGAGTGTGTTGCCACTCTTTCACGAATTTCGCAACAGCATTCTTGTCGCCTTCCAACGTGAGCTTCAATAATTTTTCCTGCAAATGCGTTTGCGGCATTGCGCTGTACTGAATCTGCTCGTACAGTTTTGGATTTGCTTTGAGCTTCTCAATGAATTGCTGTGTGAGCCAAAGAACAGAATTCAGATCTTGCATAACGGCATCTTTAACATTCTCTTGCTCCACAAATTTCATCAACGGCGAAAGATCGAGTCCAAGTAATTTCTCAAACTGTTTTGCTTCGCTTTCCGATTCCCATCCCAAATGCATTTCGAAAAATTGACTCAACGACGGAGCCATCATCTGTGGATTCTCTGGTTCGTGATCAGGGACGATAAAAATGTTCATTGGGGTGAAAATACGAATTAAGGGATTGGGGCAATTCAAAGAAAGCCCAAATCCCTTAATCCCGTATTCCCTTAATTCCTATTATGCCATCGTCGGATCCTGCTTCTTACGCGTAAACCAAAGAATTGTTGTTGACAACAGCGTCACCAAAATTCCAACCGGCAGAATTTCCATGTATGTGAACAATGTAAATCCAATAGGGCTACTGTACATTTCTGTATAACCCGCCATTTCAGTTGTAAGCGCAGCTATTTCTGCTTCCGATTGTCCGGCGGTTTTAGCTGCCATAATTGCTGCGTCTGTATAGTTCACCATGAAATCGGGCAGCACATAGTTATAAATGAACGCCCACGTAACTACATACATAGTTGAACCAATTAGTGCGATCATCAGACCGATTTTACAGCCCTGCCAGAAAGTGATGGTGCCGCCCTGGTACTTATCGCGGTAAGTTTTGATGGCCACGAAAATGAATGAGAATGCAACGAGCATCGACGCATAGCCGATAAACATGCCGTAATCCATATCGGCGGCAACTTCAGTGTTGGAGTGATTGGAAACCCAGATCATGCTGGCAGCCATAAAGCCAGATGCGATGGCCCCTGCGATGAGTCCGAAAACGAGAATAGTTCTTTTCATGAGATTTTTGTTTTAGGTGAATGATGCTGCGAAATAAGGGTCAGATCGCAGGTTTTCATTCATACTTTCGGGTGATTCGGTGTAGAATCATGCTAAAGTAGGAAGTCGAAGCTTAAAGGAACGCGGATTTTGATGTTTGTTAGTTGCTAACGGCTCACCCGGATCAGTCTTCTTGAACGACAACGTCGAGAATTTGGATTTTATGAGATAAACTCAAGCTTGTCCTGAGCAAAGTCGAAGGGCTTATCTCTCATAAAATCCAAAAACCCAGACTTTCAATTTACAGGAGTCATCCGAGGAAAACGCCAACACCATTCGGATATCAAAATCCGCGTTCCTTTATCTCACCAGCCCAATCTTCCGTCCTTCTTCCACGGCAGCCGTCCTCCGCTTCACATCCAACTTGCTGAACAGATTCGATGTGTGCGTTTTTACGGTATTCAAGGAAACAAACATCTTATCCGCTATTTCCTGGTTGCTCATCCCGTGAGCCATAAATTCCAGAACTTCGATTTCGCGTTTGCTGAGTCCGAGTCGTTCTGCCTCTTTTTCATTGAAGACAAAATCTTCAGCCGAAACCCTCACCTCTTTGATCACTTCAACTCGCTCTACTTTTGGTTTTGCAAGCTTTAAAGCCAGCCAGATTCCAAGTGAAGTGAAAATAACTGCGATAATCCCAATGTAAATCTCCACTGAATTCTCGATCACCATAAACCGTAATTCAAAATACTTCAATAGGAACAGCACAACGCCGAGGGCAAGCGCGTAGAGGATGATGAGCTTATGTCTTGAGAAGAAAGTCAATGATCCGATGTTTCGATGATACAATGATACGATGATACGATCACTCCCTTTTCCTGAACATCAGAATACCTGCGTAAATCTGCAATATCAGCTGAAAAGTATAAAGTATCATTCCAATTGGATCAACTCCAAGTGCAAACGCGGCAAAAGGTGAGAACATCACACCGATAATCAACAAAAAAAGAAAAAGCCAACGCGCCCATTCAAGTCCGGCACGTATAAAAAAAGCCAAAACCAACAATATGCCGATTGAAATAATTGATGTCGTAATTGAAGGCGGAGTGGTATTCAGAAACAGATATACGACAAAACGGATTGTAGCCAAACACGCGCTGATGAATATCATGCGTGATGCTTTAACCAGATTTTCTTTCGGAATAAGCGCCATGCATTTGTTACTTAAAAATCCTCCCAATCGTCTTGAAAATCATCCCCACATCCGTTCCGAAGTTTGCCCTATCGATATACTCCAAATTCAGTTTCAACTTCGCCGGCATGATTTCCTCGATATACGTTTTTTCGGGATCAGATGATTTGGACAACAATTCGTTTTCATCGAAATACCGGAGTGACGCAACATCGGTTATACCCGGAAGAACATTCAAAACTTTGCGTTGCTCATCGTTGTACATGTCGACATACTTGCGCACTTCCGGACGCGGACCGACTAAACTCATATCGCCAACGAGAACATTGATGAGCTGGGGCAATTCATCCATTTTTGTTTTGCGGAGAAAATATCCACTGCGCGTAATTCGCGGATCACGACCACCAACGGTGAGCAAACCTTTCTTGTCAGAATCGGGACGCATGGAGCGGAATTTCCAGAGACGAAAATCGACACCGTTCTTCCCTACTCTCGTTTGGCGATAGAAAATTCCGCCGCGACTATCGAGTAAAATCCAGATTGCAATCAGAATGAAGAATGGAAGCAGGATAATTAATCCTACGAATGAAACGACTATGTCGAACAAACGTTTCATTATTTGGTTTCCGTTAGTTGGCAATCGCGGTTCTCACGAAAGTACTTCTCCAGCCGCGTGGTCCCGATAGCCATCGGGATATCCCGCGGCGGAGATAAGAGACGAGCAACTGTTAACTGCATTTCCATCAGCTTCCAGTTCCAACAACACTGATCACTGAACGAACAACCGCATCGATCACCGTTTTGATCATTTCATCGGTGAGATCGTAAAAAACAGGTAATGAAATCTCACGCGAGAAATTACGGTAAGCAACCGGATAGTTTTTGATATCATAACCGAGTCCTTTGTAGTAACTCAACATTGGTACCGGGATGAAATGCACGTTTACACTGACATCATGATCAAATATTTTCTGGATGATCTCGTCGCGCTGTTCTTCTGTGATGCCTTTGATGCGCAACGGATAAACGTGACAAGAAGAAAAACAATCGCCGGTTCTGATCACAGGAAGCTCTGCCCATGAATACGCGGAGAGTGTCCAGTTGTATGAATCAACCACTTTCTCTCTTCGCACAAGTGTATCCGTATCGTAACGTGCAAGTTCAACTAATCCCATTGATGCCATGATGTCGGTCATGTTGCACTTATAGCCCGGTTCAATGATATCGTACTTCCAATTGCCCTTCTGCATTTTCGCGAGTGCATCTTTATTTTGTCCGTGAAGAACAGTTACACAAAGTTTCACGTACTCTTCTTCATTGTTAAACGGTTCCGGAAGATTGAGTGCAATTGCTCCGCC
>CAYUTR010000359.1:0-4941 GCA_964447465.1 uncultured Chryseobacterium sp. | reverse complement strand
AACAGCATTGCAGGCGCATGAATTACTGTTGAAAACAAAGGACAGTCTTGACAACGCACAGCGAACCCGTTCGATCAACGAAATCGAACAGAAATTTCACAAAGAAGAAAATGAACGTGAAATTCAGCGACTCGCAGCAGAACAGGAAATTACTTCGCTCAACAATAAATTATTGACGGCCGGAATTGCAGCTGCAGTACTTCTCGCCCTGATTATTTTCCTGTTCGCCCGTCAGCGTAACCTGAAGAACGAACAAGAACGTTTGCTGATTGAGCAGCGGTTGAATCGCGCGCGGATGGATCCGCATTTCCTGTTCAACACTTTTACAGCGTTGCAGGGATTAGCACTCAAAGAAAAAGATCCGGTGAAAGTGGCAGGATTTCTTTCTGATTATTCCGTGATCATGCGTCAGACGCTGGAAAGTACGTTCGCTGAATCAATATCCATCGAAGATGAAGTAGCCTATCTCGAAAAGTACCTGGCACTACAGCAAATGAGGACCGGAAACAAATTCGATTATTTAATATCGGTTGACGACGACATTGATCCAACCGAACTTCATGTTCCGGGAATGATCCTCCAACCCTTCATTGAAAATTCGATTGAGCATGGTTTCGCCAAAATCGATTATCGTGGATCCATCAATGTTTCATTTGGCAAACAGGGTCCCGATGAATTGATAATCCGCATCGTTGATAACGGATCGGGTATTACGAAAAATGAAACCGCTAAAGAATATCCTTCCCGTGCCACTCAGATAATTCGCGATCAGCTTTTATTGCTGAACAGGAAACACAGAACGAAGGCGGGCTATTTTTTGAATCCCAATAGCGGAGAACCAGGAACAGAAGTCACTGTAATTTTACCCCAACTGAAATGAAGGCACTCATCATAGATAACGAAGAACCAATCCGCACTGCGCTGAAGGAATTGTTGACAGCGGTGTGTCCGCAGGTTACTTCCATCAAAGAAGCAAACGGAGTTGCAAGCGGACTTGCCGCGGTCCTGGAATTTGAACCAGATATAGTTTTCCTTGATGTTGAGATGGACGACGGAACCGGATTCGATCTCATCAAGCAACTCTCCAGTGTATCGTTTGAATTAATATTCATTACTGCTCACAACAAATACGCAGTCGATGCTTTTCGTTTAAGCGCCATTGATTTTCTGCTGAAGCCTTTCTCGTCTTCCGAGATTGTACGCAGCGTTGAACGTGCAACGAACCAGATCAAATCAAAAGATATTGTTCATCAACTTCAGATTCTCCAGGAAAGCCTGGGCACAATCCGCGGTGCCGACAAAAAGATCGTATTGCGCGATTCAGATTCATTTCATTTCATCAACGTGGGCGACATCATACGTTGCGAAGCTGATGGAGCTTACACGCGCTTCCACGTTACCGGAATGAAAGAAATATTAATTTCAAAGGGATTGAAAGAATATGAAGATATGCTTGCGCCATACCAATTCATTCGTGTGCACCACTCACATCTCATCAATCTACGTCAGGTGGTTCGTTTTGACAAAGCTGATGGTGGATCGCTTGTCATGGCGAATAAGGACAATGTGCCGGTGTCGCAACGCAAGCGTGAAGTATTGCTCGAAGCATTGAACCAGATTTGATCAATCCAATTAATTTTTACAGTTCTACTCGTCAAAATTATTTTTTTGTTGCAAATCAGCGGGATCTGCGTAATCAGCGGCAACCTCTTTACAGGTAGATGACCACCGCAATCCCCTCTCGTATTGTTCCGTCACACGTTCGTGCCGGATTCCACGGGGGCATGTCCTTTACAAGACACGTTATTCCTCGCACCATTCCGGGTGTGATCCACCATTGTTTGAACACTGCAACGTTCGCTGTTGTTCCATCGGGTAACACGTCGAACACAACTAGCACCGGACGACGTTGACCTGTATTCTTCAGAGAATCGTATTTGCTAGCGTTAGTGAGAAAGTAACTGTTCAAGGCTCCTATCCCACCTTCAAAATTTGAACCGATGGCTCGCGGAGTACCGTCGCGGTTCGCACATGTATCAATTGTTCTCGCAATTTCCCAGGTGATGTATCCATCCCACATACGTGAGTGTTTCTCCACTCGTATTACGTGAAAGCCAAGTTGAGTTTCCACCACGAGATAACTTCCCGTGTCGTTGCAGAAACCTGCATCGAGCAAGTCGACCGGATAATCGGAGTCGCGCGTTAACCAACCGTAGTTGCCGTCATTACCATTCCACGATCCGGGATCATCCGTTTCGCCCGTACAGATTTCATCGATGTAAATTCTGCCAATCCGTAATTCGTGGCACAAACTATCGGCTTTGAGTTTTGCTTTATCGCGATTTCGTTTAACAGATGGTGGAGCATTCGTTGCACCTTTCCACGACACAAGTATCTGGGACAACTGCATAGAATCACAAACCAATTTGCGTTCTATAAAACGATAGACACCAACGCAATTGCGATCGACATACGGACCGAGCACATCACCGGATTTTGCTTCTACAAAATCAAATTCAGAACCGGATGGAAAAGTTCCATGATGCAGAATAATTGGACGAGGCTGCGCCTTTTTGCAATGACCACCGCAGAACACGGTATCAAAAGATGTGGGAAATGTTTTCCACTGATCAGCTACCTTCTGCATTTCGCTGTAACACAATCGGGCAATCGAATCATTATACGGGTCAGCCACCAGCGTCAGCGGCAAAGAGAGAATCAAAAGTGTGAATAACCGTTTCATCATACAAAATGATAGTAGACCGTGAACGCTTCTCCATACTCAGTACAGATACTGTGAAATTCGGTCTCCCTTCTCAGTGATACTGTGCTGTATTCTTTTTCGTGCCGTTTGAATGCTACACGCGACCACCATGGTCTATGCAGTCATTGCGGAATCAGAACAGGCTTATCTTTCTCCAGCAGATCCTTCAGATTGTGCAAAACCTTATTCCAATTTTGCTCCGAATGTGTTTTCATCTTTTCATCCGGAATATTTTCCTGTGTGATTTCCAAAGTGGTGGTTTCTCCATCGCCTTCGAGTTCGTATGTAATGTTCGCGTAGTTTTCCGGCTTATCTTCTATACCCGACATCGAACCCCAGTATGTATAACGGATGAGCTGATTCGGGACAACAGTGAGAATGGTTCCTTTGTCTTCATACGATTTCCCTTCCCATTCACCGGTGAAGCGGATATCTCCACCCTCTTTCCAGTTCGTATGAAGATCTGTTCCGAAGAAATACTGCTTTACGATTTCGGGTTTTGTGAGCGCATCCCAAACCTTTGAAACAGGAGCGTCAATTTTCACCTTTACGTGTCCTTTGATATCGCTTTTCATAGCTGTAGATTTTACTTAAAACAGTAAAAATCTATGCCATTACGAAAGGTGGCGGATTCGCTTAAATCGCTGTTAAAATAAGCTTTCCGTTAATCTCATTGGTGAAAATTGGGCAAGGGAATACACGGTTACTTAACAATCTCAATCCTGATCGGGTTCACCACCTTGCACCGCACAGGACTTCCATTCATGCGTGCTGGTGATTGAGAAGGAAATAAACTCACTACGCGAATAGCCTCATTCGTCAAAGGTCTTCCAGCGCTCCTTACGGCCTTTACATTCGTCACGCTTCCATCCTTCTCCACAACATATTCAATGTATACAGTGCCATAATTTTCATGACTATCGGAAGGAAACTTGAAATTCTTCGCGATAAAATCCTGCTTAGCTGCCTCACCACCCGGGAATGCCGGCATGATCTCACAAAAAGAATATACTTCACCTGAATCATTTTCAACCTGAGGTTGCTCATGATTGGCAATTGCCATAGCGTCGTCAACTTCCAGGCGCAAAGCCTCTCCCTCTGCAACCTCTTCGCCGTGATAAAAAGCCAATTCATTTAACCGATGATCAATAATTGAGCGACGATATTCCGAAGGGTCGCTAATTATCTCTCCCGGTTTATTTCCTTCCATAATTTCATTGTACTCCTTCGAGCCCATCTTCAACGGTTTCCCTTTTTCATTCCATATATCAGGCATCGTGTTGGTACCAATCGGAAGAAAAGTATACTGAATCATTTTCTTTCCGTTGGGATAGTACTTCGTGTAGAGTCCTTCCAGTTTTCCATTGTTGTAATTTACCGTCGAACGAATTTTTCCGTTCGGGTAATAGGTAGTCCATTCTCCATCACGAGCTTCCCCTTTCAGATTTCCTTTCATCAACAACGTACCGGTTGAATCCCATTCCGTATAATTCAAGATAAACTTCGTTCGACCGGAATAAGTCCTCGTTGCTATCCTTCCATTCTGAAAATACGTATTTGTACTGTCCAGAATTCCTTCCACATACCAGGAGCGCGTACTTACTCTACCATTGCGATAATATTCCGTCTGAACTCCATCCTTGCTATTCAGGAAATAGTTTTCCTCCTTCAACAGGAGACCATCCTTGAAGTACGATGTGGTGCCATTGAGCATTCCTGATTCATAGTGGTAAATCACCAGCGGATTCCCATTATACTCATAACGTGTAAATGTTCCTGATGGCAAGCCTTCAGAGTAATGATATGCTTCGATCAGCGATATTCCCGACCAGAGATAATGCCATCCATGTTTTTTACCGAGATGATAATCGTCAACTGTGTAAGCAAATGTATCGACAGGAGATTCCTGATACACCACCCATCTTCCTTCGGCTAAACCATTGTCATACGTTTCGATCGACTTGAGTCCACCTCCAATGTACCACTGCTTGCGATACTGTATGATACCTTGTTTGTATTCAATCGAATCGCGCAACTTTCCATTCTGGTACCAGAACCTTTGCGTTCCGCTCTGAAGGCCCTTCACAAAGTTTTCGTCGCTGATCAAATGAGCTCCTGAATCATACGTCTTCCAGTTCCCGCATTTATCATTCATGCAATAGGTACCACGGACAGCG
>CAYUTR010000358.1:0-4945 GCA_964447465.1 uncultured Chryseobacterium sp. | reverse complement strand
ATTCAAACACGAATGAAAAGTTCGATGTGTTCAATCTCGAATTTGAATTCTGGATTGCATCAGCAGTTGGTCCGAGCGGATATTACTGCACGACCTATCTTCAGCCCGGAGGATTTTCCTGCGACACGACCGGCGCATTTGATTTTTACATCAATGAACTCCGAAAAATTGATTCACTCGCAGCCACCGAAGGACATATTTCTGAAACGTATGTCGGTTGGCCGACTGAAGGACAATGTCACGAGATAAATGCCACCTGCGATCGTGTTTTATTGCATGCGTATGTAACGAGCGACAATATCGCTTATGGGTACACGCAAACACGCTTGTCTTATTTTGGCACCTCCGCTGTACCGGCGAACATCATTGTAATTTTTTCCTCGGAACCTGCGTTCATGGGTCCGTGGCTGGGAAGTAATCCGGAAACACAGGCGTATAGCACGTGGATGACCGGTTTAATAAATGAGACCGCATCGTGGGTAAATGGAATTAATATGCTCGGTTATCAATGGTTTGCATACACGTACATGCCGTATGATTTGTCGATGACAACAGATCCAGCGCCATCGGTGGTTCCGTATTACATCATTCGTGATGGTAATGAGTTGATTGTTTCATCGTCTACTGCAGTTTCACGCACTTGTACAACATATAATGCAGCCGGAGAAATCGTAGGCATTCACAATTCCGCTTCGTCGATGTTCAGAATTGACCTGAATTCATTTGCGAATGGATTTTATCTGTTGAGCATCATCGACAACAGCACAGGAGAATCGTTCACACGAAAAATAATGTTCACACACGAGTAACATGAAAATATCAGAAGCCCAATCGCAAGTCGACAACTGGATCAAGACGCATGGCGTTCGTTATTTCAGTGAACTCACGAATACTGCTGTCCTCATGGAAGAAGTGGGTGAACTCGCGCGCATCATGGCCAGAAAATATGGCGATCAGTCGTTCAAGAAAGACGAAGACAAAAAAGAGCTGGGCGATGAAATGGCGGATGTGTTGTTTGTGTTGATCTGTCTGGCGAATCAGACGGGAGTGAATTTAGAAGAGGAGTTGAAGAAGAATTTGGAGAAGAAGACGAAGAGGGATGGGGAGAGGCATAAGGGGAATGAGAAGTTGAAGTAATTCCCTGCATTTCCGGTTCATTAAAAACGACAAAAAAGGGGCTGTTCATTCCGAACAACCCCTTTCATAATCTCATTCGTTCATCACTGAATCACAATCACGCGCTCTGAGCGCTGATATCCATCTGCAAAAATTACGGTGATCATATACACACCTGATTCTGCAATTGAAATCTGTTCGGTGCTGCTTTGCACTTTGTGTGTGCTAACGAGTTTTCCTTGCGCATCGTAAATGAGAACATCTACAAGATGTGCAGCGTTGCACTGCAGCGTGAACGTTCCGTTGTTCGGGTTCGGATAAACTGTAAACATTGACGGTGCTGAAGGTGAAGTTAAGTCGAGACAAATGTCGACGTATATCGAATCAACTGAACTTGCCCCACATGCGTTCGAGTCGGCGTACATGTATGTTATTGCATGCGTACCAGCACCAGCAGTTGCGGGATCAAACATACCGGCGCTCACACCGGGACCTGAGAATGTTCCTCCTGCGGGAGATTCTCCTCCGAGTGCGAACGCTCCGTTAGTCACGCACACTGTATCAATCGGAAGTGAAAGTGTTACCACAGGTGTATTCGGATCGATGAGCGTACCGTTCAGCGAATCGGTGCATCCATTGCCATCGGTTATGGTTACACTGTAACTTCCTGCACCAACACCTGTGAGATCTTCAGTAGTTGCAGAGTTGGTCCACATAAATGCATAAGGAGTTGCACCGCCAGAAACTGAAATGTCAATTCCACCGTCGATTCCACCACATGTCGTAGGATTAGTTACCGTAGTTACTGAAGTAACGAGTGGTGGTGGCTGAGTTAATGTTGCAGAAGATATAGACACGCAACCGTTCGCATCGGTGATCGTGTAAGTATATGAACCAGCAGTCTGAATGAATGTTCCTTCACCGGTATACGGACCTGTTCCGCCCGAACCTGAAATTACAACTGTTGATGTTCCACCGTTACACTGAATGAGTGTCGCTGAAATACCGGCAATCAACATCGTCGGTTCTGTAAGCGTAACTGTGTCAGCGCCGGCGCACCCGATATTATCAGTGACATTGTATATATAAGGTCCGCCTGCTGTTACAGTAAATGTTCCTGTTCCTGTATATGGAGCTGTGCCACCCGAAGCTGTTACAGTTACTGTTGAACTTCCACCGTTGCAAAGAATCGGCGGAGCACTTGCAGTGACTACCGGAGCAGCGCCCATTGAAACTGCCAATGAAACTATGCCGCTATTTCCACAAGGATACGTTGCAAATACTGTAATGTTCCCTGAAGTGGAACCCGCTGTTACGTTGATTGAATTTGTCCCCTGTCCTGAATTGATTGTTGTGCCTGCAGGAACTGTCCATGTGTATGAAGTTGCTCCCGGCATTGGTGCGATTGAATAATTTCCTGTTGCATTTTCACACATTGAAATCGCGCCGGTAATTGCACCTGGATTTGGTTGTCCACCAACCGGTGTTATGATTACGACTCCGTCACCGGTGCGAGTTCCCTGCGTATGAGTTACACCTGTTGCTGATGGATCAGTATAACTACTGCCACCACCACCTGCACCGAGTCCGCCTCCACCACCTCCGTAATAACCACCACCACCACCACCGCCGCCGGTTGGTCCACCACATGATGTCGAGTTACTGTTTCCTCCTACACCTAGTGTTCCTGGTTGCGCGTCACAATTGCAACCCCAATCTCCTTTCACGCCACCTGCAACTTGTGTTCCACCTTGTCCGCTCGGATTACAAACGCAAACTAAACCTCCGTTTCCGGCTCCACCAATTAATCCGCCACCCATTCCGCCGTCGAGGCCTTCACAATTACATCCATCAAAACCTGCACCGCCACCACCGCCTGCAACTACAATTCTATCGTTCAACGTAGTTCCGTTCAAACGAATATCCGATGCGCCACCACCGCCGCCACCGCCATAGTAAGTGTACATGGATTCGAGCAATGCATTTCCTCCTCCGTTAAATCCTCCTGCAGCAGATGTATTGTTATCGGGAGCACCTGCACCGCCAACGTAAATTGACAATACATCACCGGGAACAACCGCTATTGTGGCCTGAACACTACCGCCAAGTCCAGCAAGTCCCTGGTAGCCTTGACAGCCAAGTCCACCTAATCCACCTTGCGCACCTTGAACGTCGACGGTGATTGAAGTGACGCAAGCCGGAACAGTGTATGTCTGAACTGCACCCGTGTAGTTAAACGTTGAAGATTGCGCGCCAAGAAAAATAACTTGCGAACACAGAACTGCAACAAACAGTAAATGTTTATTCATGTGAATCGGGAATTTGGGTTTGTACTCTTTGTATTGCCTATTGCTAAGCTAAGACAAATCCGATCATATTCCTTGTACTAATTCCGGTTCGCGACGAAATCAACTCTGTGCGCTTTTTTACGCGGTTCAGTGTCGTTACAAGTAAACCGCTTGTCGACAATATTCAAATTTGTCGCTGAATGTCAGCCGTTTAGGGCAAATTCAATCATTGATTATGGTTTATATCATAAACTAGTCTACATTTGTACAAACACAGCAAATCAATGAAACCGAACAGCACAATAACAGAACAGGAAAGCCTCGACATCATCAAAACGATGTTGGCAAAAACACAACTTGGTGTCCGCGATAGTGGATTCATGTTTCTGTTGTGGGGATGGCTGGTATTTCTTGCGGCAATGATCCACTACATTCCACTCATGTTGATGAATGGAAATACAATCGGCGGATTAGCTTGGCCGGTGTTGATGTCAATCGGCGGAGTAACATCTGCGATATGGGGAATACGGAAAGGGAAAGAAGAAAAAGTAAAAACCTATGCCGATCAGATGTTGCGCATTTCTACATTGTGTATGGGAGTCGGAATTGCATTCGTACTTACAATGGGTTCGCTCTTCACAAACTGGCCAACCACTTACGGTTTCCTGATGTTTGTTTACGGATGCTGGTTGTTTATGTCGGGAGGAATCCTTGAGTTCCGTCCACTTCAGGTTGGCGGTGTTGTAAACTGGATTCTCGGTGCAATTACATTCTTCGTTCCAGAACCACATGAATTGCCCATGATCGCGCTAGCGGTTCTTGTTGGATATATTATTCCTGGATACCTGCTCAAAGCACAATTCAAAAAAGTTGAGGCATGAAGTCCTTCCAGGAGCTTGATCCGGTTTTGCATTCGCAGTTGAGACTGGCAGTGATGTCGTTGCTCATTGCTGTGAAGGAAGCGGAGTTCACTTACCTGAAAGAGAAAACGGAATCGACAGCTGGAAATCTCAGCGTGCAATTGCAGAAGCTGAAAGAAGCAGGATACATTGAAATGGAAAAAACATTTCGCGATAATTATCCGCTGACAACGTGTAAGATTACGACGGCGGGGAAAAAGGCGTTTAATAAATATGTGGAGGCACTCCAAGAATATATCCGAAAAAAGTAGCCGCTGATTGCGCTGATCACGCCGATTTTTGAAATTATTTTAACCGTAATGCATAAAAGAATTTAATAAAAACAAATCTGCGCTATCTGCGTAATCTGCGGCTAAGTGCGACAACAACAACCACCATGAATCAAACAGATCCAAAAGAAGAATTACTCTGGAAACAAGCACGCCGACGTGTAGCGTTCAAGCGCAGTCTTGCAATGTATTGTATTGTGAATGCATTTTTCTGGGCGCTCTGGTTATTCGGAGATAGTCAGGAAGTACAGGAGGTGTATCATAGCAATGTTCCGTGGCCGGTGTGGCCAATGCTTGGCTGGGGAATCGGTATTGCGTTTCAGTACTACAAGGCGTATATGTCGAATGAGCC
>CAYUTR010000357.1:0-4996 GCA_964447465.1 uncultured Chryseobacterium sp. | reverse complement strand
CGCGGCATCTTGTCCTGTCGTTACTACTAGAGCAGGAGGCGTAGACGATATTGTCGCCCATGAACAAACGGGATTTGTATGTGATCCTGGTGATGCTCAAACGTTCACGACCTACCTAAAAAAACTGATCGTTGATCAGGAATTGAGGCATTCTATGGCTTCCCGTGCACAGGATAGAGTGTTAAAACAGTACAGCTACCAGCGTCTGGTTGGCGATATGGGCCGTCTATACTCGCGTTTGTTGACCAAAAAGGCGTAAAAACCGCTGATTTTGATAACTTTGTTCTAAGCAAAACCGCTGTATGAAATCAAAGGTTTTTACCAGACTATTAGTAATTCTAGTTCCAATAGCCATGCTCGGCCTGTCTAGTTGTAAAATGCTGTTTCCTAACGTCATGCTTGCAACTACTAAGGACTATCCATTTGACACGTTACGTTTGGATTCGGCAACATTTGAAACGGAGTACAGATTGGCTCCCGATGATGTAATCGAGTTCCGTCTTTTTGCGAATGACGGTTTCAAAATGATTGACCTTGTGAATTCGGGAAATGCGAATGCCAATATTATCCGTCAGGGATTCGAATACACGCTGGATTCACGTGGCTATGTAAAACTACCATTGCTTGGACTGGTTAAAATCGATAGTCTCACGATTCGGGAGGCTGAGTTTTATCTGGAATCACGCTACTCAGAATTTTATGTCAAGCCGTTCGCGATGATCAAGATTGTAAACCGACGTGTCATTGTATTTCCCGGAGACCCTGGCACTGCTAAGGTTCTTAGTCTTGGAAATAATACTACAGTATTCGAGGCGCTGGCCAACGTCGGAGGAATTTCAGCTCAGGGAAAAGCACATAAAATTTCTCTGATCCGCCAAACCGACGACCCCAATAAACCTTTGGTTTATCGACTCGATTTATCCAAGATGGAAAATATTGCGCAGGGAAATATAGTACTTCAATCCAACGACATTATTTACGTTGAACCGCGCAAGCGTTATGCTTCGCGTACACTCGCAGAAATATCGCCGGTACTCACGCTCTTCAGTACTGCGGTTACAATTTACTTTCTCATCGCCAGACTGTAGACATGCTACAGGCCCAAATGAACGACCGGACTGAAACGTTCGACAGGTATAAAGAACGCCTGACGAATTTCAGTGTTGAGTTCGAATTTGGACTGTTTATGTTCATTGCCCGCAAAAGCCTGATTTGGATCATGCTTCTCATGGGCACCGCTGCACTTTCATCATGGCTGTACCTGCGTTACTCAGAGAATTATTACCAGGCCTCGAGCGTTGTCCAGATCACGATTGATAATACCTCATCAAAAGTCCTTGATCTGAATTCTGCGTTTGCAGATGATGGTAATGAAGTTGCATCACTCATTGAGGTTATCCGATCGGAAGTATTTCTGAAAAGGGCACTTCTTAAACTTCCGATGCAGATCAGTTATTTCGCGGAGGGAAGGATCAAGACGAACGAACATTATCGCTCATCGCCATACACGGTGTCGTACCTGATCAAAAATCCCGCTGCATTTGGCCGACGAAACGATATTGTATTCAACGCTGATAATACATCCGGCAAAATTACAATCAACGAAAGCGGAGTTCCCATTGAAAAGGCGTTCACTGAAAACGAGTGGGTCGAATTTACTGATGTATCGGTGTTAATTTCTGTTGACAAGCCGCGACTGGAAAGCATGGTGGCTAACGATAAAGGCAGCAACAAATATTATTTCACGTTCAACGATCCTGAATTGCTTGCTGAATATTACGCACCCCAGCTCACCGTAATCTTAGTGAATGAGGCAGCGAAAACTGTACGCATCTCTTTCGAGACTAATAACCCGCAGAAAGCATATGATCTTGCGAATTGTGTTGCAAAAGAATTTATTTTGTACGATGTTGAGCGTAGAAGTCAAAGTTCGAAGACAGTAATTGCTTTTATCGACGATCAGCTGGCGCAGGTTACTTCACGAATGAAATCTTCGGAAGATTCCATCGATAAGTACAAGCAGAAAATGGGGCCCGAACGCGACCCTGAACTGCTTGCCTTCAACTTCGGTCGTTATGGCTCTCTTGAGGCGCAACTCACCGAACTCGATCTGCATATCCGCGTGCTGGAACAGGTTTCACTTCAATTGTCAGACCCGAACACAGATGTAAAATCAATGGTTGCCTTGTTGGCGGGAACAAGCAGTTCCCAGGCCATGACCTTGCCGCTCAATAACCTTGGCCGCTTAATTGATGAGCGCGAACAGGCGCTATACACTGCCAAACCGGAAAGTGAAGAAGTTAAAGCACTGGACTTTCAGATTGAGGTGCAGAAGAACATACTGGTGAACAGTATTGTGTCGCTTTTGCAGCAGGATAAATTACGAAGAGATGCAATTGCAGAAAAAATGGGCGCTTATGCATATACCGGTAATTCCGGAAGTTACGATAGCGCATTCAAGTACGTAGAACTTCAGCGACTGTACAACATCAATGAAAAATTCTTCAACTTGTTGCTGGAGAAGAAAACGGAATACTCGATTGGAGAAGCGGGTATCACGGCTAATCATGTGATACTTGAGGAGGCACGTGTACCAACAATGCCGGTACGACCATCAAGCCGTGCGACCATACTTACGTGTTTCCTGATTGCAACCTTACTCAGTATCATACTCGTAATCATACGGTACTTGCTACACGATACGATCAATAGTCTGAATGAAATTCTCCGCCAGACGAATGCTTCGGTAAGCGCGCTTGGTATTGTTCCGAAATACAAACATGAGATTCCGGTATCACAACTGATTGTCGACAAGAATCCGAAGTCTTTGATTTCAGAATCGTTCCGTTCATTGCGTACGAATCTGCAATTCATTGACAATACTCCGGGGCCAAAAGTTCTCGCAGTCACATCAACCATTTCCGGTGAAGGAAAAACATTTGTTGCGATTAACCTGGGTGGAATCATTGCTTATTCCGGGAAGAAGGTGATCATCATTGACCTCGACATGCGGAAACCAAAAATTCACCTTGGTTTCAATGTACCGAATGATCGTGGTATGAGTACGCTTCTGATCGGACGCGATGAACTCAGCACGTGCGTCCGTCACAGCACACAGGAAAATCTTCACTTCATCACCGCAGGACCAATTCCTCCAAATCCTTCGGAGCTCATTATCAGTGATAAAATGACAGAATTACTTGATGAGTTCAAGAAATCGTATGACATTATTATTGTAGATAACCCGCCAGTAGGACTTGTTACTGATGGTATTCACATCTTCCAGAAAGCAGATTATCCGATATACATTTTCCGTGCGGAGTACTCCCGTAAAAATTTCATACAGATTGTCGACAGGCTGCACAATGAAAACGGTATCCGGAAACTGGCAGTTGTTTTGAACGGTGTTGATATAGAACGTAAATCAGCAAATGCCGGCTATGGATATGGTTACGGTTATGGTTACGGCTATGGCTACGGTTATTACGATGAGCAGCAGCAAGCGAAATCAAAAGGAATTTTCAGGCGCATATTCAGGAAATAGTGGAAATCATTGCATCATCAATAAAGGGCTTGCTCACCATTCAGCCCAGGGTTTTCTCCGACGATCGTGGATCATTCTTGGAAACGTTCAGCAAGAAAATCCTGGCCGACGCAGGTATCACGGAAGAGTTTGTACAGGATAACCAATCTGTATCTAAAGCTGATGTGCTCCGGGGTTTACATTTCCAGGCTCCACCATTTGCTCAGGCAAAACTTGTACGTGTAACCAGAGGGTCAGTAATTGACATCGCGGTTGATATCCGGAAAAATTCTCCGACATACGGAAAGCACGAATCCGTACTACTCTCTGCTGAAAACAACACGATGTTCTACATTCCTGCCGGATTTGCACACGGTTTCGTATCCCTGGAGGACGACACTATTTTTCAGTACAAATGTTCCAGCTATTACAATAAGCAATCTGAGGGTTGCCTGCTGTGGAATGATTCCGACCTTGGAATCGACTGGAGAGTGAAGCAACCCCTTCTATCTGCTAAGGATTTAGAGGGCAGTTTGTTCTCAACATTCGCATCACCATTCTAATGTAATTATCTTGTAATCAGTTAATTATCGCCACTCATCTGTAGCGATTGCTCACCCTTGTTTCCGTCCAGCCAGCTAACGGAATACTGCCTGCGTAATCAGTATCTTTGCGGCTGATATCCACCCTCCGGATGAGCGGCAATTACATCCTGATTTACGCGGGCTTTTTTATTTTCACCATCGTGGTAGCGCTGATGATGAACGGCCTGTTCCTGCGCTTTTCCCGGAACCTCGGTATCCGGGCTGAAGGTGATCTGATCAGGTGGTCATCTACACAAAAACCTTCCCTGGGAGGAATCACTTTCTTCTTCCTTTTCCTGATTTCCATCGCGTGTTATTCGGTCTTCTTTCCTTACAAGTTTATTCCTACCGACAAAGCCATGCTTGGATTGCTGGGCTCGGTAACACTCGCATTTCTGATGGGACTTGCTGACGATGCTTACAACACCCGTCCGTTGTTGAAATTTCTTGTGCAATGTCTGTGCGGACTCATCGTGGCGAATACCGGATTCCTGATTGCGTTCACCGCGAACGAATACATCAACATTGCATTTACAGTATTCTGGGTTGTGGCGATGATGAATTCCATCAACATGCTCGACAACATGGATGCAATAACCGCAATTACATCGTTGTTCATTTTACTGCAGTCGTTCCTCGTTTTGTTCATGAGTCAGGATTTTTACAATGCACACATGATCATCATCATTGGTGTTGGTGGTGCATTGCTGGGCTTCCTGTTTTACAATTGGCACCCTTCCCGCCTGTTCATGGGCGATACCGGCAGCCAGTTTCTCGGAATCGTTCTCGCAATTTTCGGAATTCAGTATTTCTGGAATCATCCGGATGTCGATAACCATTACATCCGCTCCAAGCAATACATTTGTGTAGGTCTCGGCTTCCTGATTCC
>CAYUTR010000356.1:0-5020 GCA_964447465.1 uncultured Chryseobacterium sp. | reverse complement strand
TATTGTTGTAAATTCCTGATCCCGGAGTAAAAGTATTGGGAACATATATTGTGTATTCACCGGTTAGTTCAATGTTCGCGTAAGCCGTATCATAGCATCCGTAATTGTTTCCGACAACCTGCATCACAATGAAATCGCCTGTCTGCGTATAAGTATGAAATGGATCGCTCAAGTTGCTGAACGCACTGTCACCAAAGTACCATGACCAGTTCGAAGCTCCAACAGATTGGTCTGTAAATTCAACTTCCGGTTGGTCACCAATGCTTCCTGATTGATTCCACGTAAATCCCGCAAGCGGAACCTGATAAACATCAATCACCGCACCATTCACAAGTGTGGTAACGCATCCGCTCGAAGTGACAACAGTCAACGTGATGGTGTATGATCCAGGCGTAGTATACGTGTGAACAGGTGATGTTACGGATGAACTGTCTCCATCACCGAAATACCACAACCATCCTGTAATCTGATCCTGTCCGGTCGTCGACATGTCTGTGAAATATACAGTGAGTGGTGCACAACCATCGCTTGAGTCAATGCTGAATGCTACGACGCTTGGAGGCATCACCACGATTGTAACAGAATCAACCAGAATATTTCCAGAACAGGAATCGAACACGGACACATAGTAAGTTGTTGTAACAGTTGGAGAAACACTAACGCTCGGATTACTTCCAAGGTTGTTACTCCATGTGTATGGTCCGCCATTTGAAGCATTCGCTGAAATTGTTGCACTCTGTCCAAAACAGATTGTATTGAATCCTGATGCACTTAATGTTGCGGTCGAGCTGATCGTTACAGAAACAGAATCAATATCTGTGCAACCCAGCGAATCAGTTACTGTTACGTAATATGTTGTTGCAGCTGACGGGGTGATCATTACTGTTGAGCTGTTATTGTTGATCGGACTCCACTGATAATTCAATGTTCCTGAACCACCGCTCGTACTGGCGCTAAGCAATGTACTATCGCCGGCGCAAACTACCACACTTGTTGGATTCACACTCAGATTAAGTGCAGGAGGAACAACGATAGTAGCATATGAAGTATCTGATCCGCATGGGTTGTTGGCAATAAGCATTACGTTGTAAGTACCACTCCCTCCATATTGATGAGCCGGTGAGTATACTGTATCGCCGGAGCTATCTCCAAAATCCCAAACGAGATTTGTGTATCCGGAAGTTCCGTTGGTAAATGTGCAGGTACCAAAACAGTCGGGCCCTGTTGCTGAAAACTGTGCTGTTGGTAATTGTATAACCTGTACAACTACGGTATCGGTCAGAGTTAGTCCGGAACAAGTGTCAATTACAGATACGAAATAGGATGTGGTTGTTGTTGGGGATACGGTTATGCTCTGGAAATTTCCAGGGAATGCACTCCATGTGTATGGCCCACCATTCGTAGCCGAGGCAGAGATTGTCACGGATTGACCGGAACAGGTAACGGTATCTGCAGAAGCTGAGAGCAACACTGGTGGAATCATGTTCACCTGGATAGTATCACTTGATGTGCATCCAACGGAATCAGTTGCAGTGACTATGTATGTTGTTGCAGCAACCGGTGACACGTTTATGCTGGAGCCACTTCCACCGGGATTCCATGAGTAGGTGATCGGTCCTAACCCACCGTTCGCAGTTGCTGAAAGTGAAATTGAATTGCCTGGGCAGATTGTGGTAGTTGTAGGTTGAGCAGCAACTGTGACTGCACTGGATGCCACAACAGGGATTACGATCGTATCCGCACCACACCCATTTGTTGCGATCAACGTTACAGTATAATTTCCTCCTGAAACATACGTGTGGCTTGAAGCTATCCCGGTACTGGTTGTATTGTCTCCAAAATTCCAAAGATAAGTTGAAGCGTATTGAGAGGTATTGGAAAATGAAACTACACTGGAGCAGTTTGCGCTGGTCCATGTAAAATTTGATATCGGTACGGTATCACTCACAATAACGATAGTGTCAGAATAGAGGCAACAATTCACTGCTACAGTTGCCCAATATGTGCCCGGTGTTGTTACCGTAAGAGTAGGATTTGTTGAGCCATTACTCCAGAGGTACGACGATGCAGACGGAAGAGTGGCATTAAGAATGAGACTCGAACAAATCGCTGTATCATTTCCAAGATCCAGATTTACATTACTACATGCATCGCTGATTGGTTGTGGTACTGGAGTGATAGGCGGTGGCGTATAGTTGGTGGAAAACGAAACTGTTGTTGGTGTGAGCAATGTGCGGGCAGTGGGATTGTTCAATGTTGTAACCGCAATTGGGTTTGTTGTCATACAACTGACATTACCACTGAAATCGACAGCTGCAATGACTATATTATTTGTTCCGGAGGAATTTGACTGTCCGGTAAAGTAGATGTTCGCTCCGATGATAGTTAAACATGGCGTGTAGCCTGCGCGTAACGATTCTGTAGATCCGGGACTTCCGTATGTGCGCGACCAGATGAGATTACCGTTGCGATCTACGGAAAACAAGAAGAAATCATTTCCTCCGCTTAATGTGTATCCCATAATTAAATAACCACCAGCGTGCGCCAGCACGCGGCAACTCACTTCGGAAGTTGACGAGGGAATGTTGTAATTCTTCGCCCATGCTACGTTGCCATTGGTGTCGCACCGGATTAATCCAACGGTGAAGTTGGTAGATGCTCCGCCAACATCACCGAAATAGGATATCGCAATTGAGTCATTATTGTATGCAATATCGGAACCATAAAGGCGTGAGCTTTGCGCTGCAGTATACATTAGATATGAAGTAGACAACAGAGTACCGGCAATATCATATTTAGTTAGAAAAACTCTCATCGAAGTTTGACTTGCGCCATTGACGTAAATACGTCCGGTTCCGTAAATCCTGTTGCCTGTTGTGTTGGTTATACAGGCTGTCTGATCATCCAGGTAAGCAATTGCGGTAAGATTATTACGAGGTGTGGTACTGATCACATTTCCCGTAAGCGCATCAACCAACACCGAAGCAGGATCGGCCCAGGTGGGAGAAGCCATGTCGTACACGGTCATGAAGATTCGATACTGCGTTATGGAGAACAGGTGCATCGATTCAAAATGAACTTCACGCGATTCATTTACTCGGTTCAGCCAAATCAGATTACCTGCGAGATCCATCTTGAAGAAATACCCATCCCGGTATCGAAAAATTGACGCGTCGTAGTCATTACCAATTCCGACAAGAAATCCATCAGGACTTATTTCCAGTTGCTGAATTACACTAGGCAATACAGCGCCCGGTTTAAATACACGAGACCACAGAATGTTGCCAAGCATATCCACTTTCAGGACGAGTGCACTGTCGTCCTTAAATCCGCCGACAAACATGTTTCCATCAGAAGAAGCAATCACGCACTGACCACCCTCATTGACAACGTTATTACCGTATTGACGGTAGAAAGTCTGTGCAATCGAAGTGCTCGTTGTACATGCAACAAACATGATGACGAGAAAAGTCCGGATGCAGGCGTTTTTAACTCCCAAAGAGGAGCAACAACTCAACCAATTGTAAAGGGAAGAGGCCAGCATACTTGCAATTTAATACTAAAACCAGGGCGGGCACTTATGCATTTGTAAGTGATGGGTTTTGATAGACCAATGAGGTAATGAACCAGACGATTTCAGGCCGGATGCTCACTTATTGGGAGATTTTAGCTTTTTTATGTGAATAACCAAGGCTGAAATCATGTCATTGCACGCTTGTATTCAGGAACTTTGATCTCGAGGAAAAATGCAGTGATCTCAAACAAATTCTTCAAATCCTCCCTCATCTACACCATCGGTGGTGCTATGCCTATGGCGTCCGGCCTGGTGTTGCTTCCGTTTTATACCGACATGCTGACCATGAATTTGTACGGCGTGCTCATGCTGTATGTTGGATTCAGTCTCATCATGCAGGTGCTTACGACGTATGCGTTGGATTATTATATCGGTGTGCATTACATCGATGTGAAAGATGATCCGACTGCAGCGCGGAAAATGATTGGCGCCGTAACCGGATTGTTGCTGACGTTAGGAGCAGTTATTATTCCACTTGCTGCGGTCATAGGTCAGCCGGTGTTTGATCACAGTTATAACGCAGAAGGCAATCTGAATTTTTATCCCTGGGGATTGATGTCGGTTGCAACTGGATTCTTCAACGGATTTTTCAAAGCGGCAACTAACCTTATGGTGTTCAGGCAAGAGCCGGGAAAATTCATGTGGTTCAGTCTTGCGAATTTCGTATTGACGATTGCAATTTCATTGGGTGGCTTGTACATGTTCCCTGGAGATCTTACCGGACCGATGTACGGACGATTGCTTTCCGGCGTAGGAATTTTCGTGATGGCACTTTGGTTTCTGGCGAGTAACTACGGAATCTCATTTAATTTCAAAGAGATCAAAGGACTCCACAAATTCTGTGCTCCGTTCCTGATTTATCTCATTCTTGTTTGGGTGGTGGCGAACATCGATAAACTCATCATTAATTCGTCAATGGACGCAGCGAAAGTCGGACTCTTCGATTTTGCTGTCCGATGTACTTTGCTCGTTGACCTTCTGCAAAACGGATTGATGGGAGCTGTGAATCCTGTTGTGTTCACGATGTGGAAAGAAAGCGGAAAGAATGAAGCAACGCAGGAAACAAATCGCTACTTCAGTGTGTTCACTGCGATCAGTGTGTTGGGCATCGCAGGTTTTACGTTTATCGTTCCACTGCTGATTCCTCTTGTAGTGCACGACACAGGTTATTATGAATCGTTTGTGTTCATGGGTGTACTAGCGAGCGGATTCGCATTTCGTGGCTTGTACTACTATTTCCTCTCGCCAATTCTTTATCTCAAGAAAACGAAATTGCTTTCAGTTGCATTGGGAATGACGGCTGCCATCCAGATTCCATTGACAATCTGGTTGGCGCATAATTATTTCATCGAGGGTGTTGTGTGGGCGAGTATCATCGTGAAAGGACTACAGGCGTTATTTCTTTACCTCGTTGTGAGAAAGTTCTTTAAGTTTTCGTTCAATCCG
>CAYUTR010000355.1:0-5037 GCA_964447465.1 uncultured Chryseobacterium sp. | reverse complement strand
ATAGCACCCGCTGACATAGGGGAAATTACTGAGCTCATGCTCCGGCAATGCAAGTGTAGGATCGAGATCACTTGTAATTTTCGTGTACCACGCTTCCGGATAACCCGGTGATGAAGGCAGGTAATGCGTCGATGACCAGAAGTAACAATTGGCGCGCATATAATCGAAGTAGCCATCGGAATTGCGATAGCCTCCTGGTATTGCAGCAAAACCGTATTGGTCCGTTGCTTCTTCGTTATCAACCAGCCAGTGCTTGTATCCGTGTTCGCGCAAGCGATTTGCCGCATCTGCATTTCCGCAATACGCCATCAAGCCAATCCACTCGTAGTAGGTAGGCACGTGCCATCCCGGGGGTGCAATCCCCCGTGGATCATTCACCACATAAAAATTGTACATGTGCCCGTAAACAGCTTCTGCTTCCGTATTGTGATTGTAATTGCAATACGCGCCGCTGTCTGTTTGTGCCCAATCGGTCATATAATTCAAATACTCGATTGGCTGTCCGTTATTGTAGTATACTGAACGCAGATTTTCCGCCATCCATTCCTGTCCGTTAATCATCACAGTGCGGTATACGTTTCCTTCGAGATCGGTGACGGAATCGGTGTACACGAATGGTACATACGGATCTTCCACAACTTCCTTCTCACACGAAACGAGCAAGGTGAACAGTAGTGCGAAACACGGAAACAACTTTTTTATCATTGTCATTCTTACTTGTGATTGTGTATTTCTGGTGAACAGCATGCTAAACTAATCAATGTATTTGTTTCAGTAGTACTACGGAGAATTGTCCGCAGTTTGTCGTACGTCAGTAAGGCATCAGGAATTGCGCCAACAACCGCCCCTTCTCATGAAATACCACGATTTGACTACGTAATTACACGTAGCAAGCGTATATTAGAAGCATGTCCCAAGTGCGCTAACATCTTAATGAAAAAGCATCTCCTACCGGTTGTAATGTTGTTGTTTGTTACGCTGTTCTGTCAGGGGACGAGGGGAATCAAAAACCTTGGTGTTGACGAAGGCTTGTCGCAAGGCAGTGTTTTCGACATAGTGCAGGATGACCAGGGATTCATTTGGATAGCAACTGCAGATGGCCTCAATCGCTACGATGGGTACAACTTCCGGATATTCAAAAATGATCCTGAAGATTCTCTCTCGCTGCAACACACGCATCTGCGCAACCTGTTCAAAGGAAAAGATGCGCTCTGGATCACAACATCCGGAAGCATGGAATTGTACCGGATGGATTTTATTACTGGACGTATCCGGAAAATGGCTGCGCTTTACAGCGACAATGGCATTGATGAAGTTTGTCCGTTCAAAGAAGACGGCGATACACTTTGGCTGTTAGCTTCCGATCATGGAATCATCAAGCTGAATACCAGCACCGGGGAAATCATAGATACCATCTCCCAACCGTTACAGTTTTTTCCTGTCGATTTCCTGATGGTTTATGACTCCATAAACGATGTAGTGCGCTACATGGGAGATTCTTCCACGGCACTGTGTTCCTACTTCCTGAACACGCACGAATTTAAACGACGATCCTTTATCGATGAATCAACAGGAAAAGATCTGCTGATTTGCGGTGTTACCATGGACGTCGATCAGATATTGTGGATCGGTAGTACAGATGCAATTCTGCGGTATGATCCATCGACAGACCAAAGTGAGAAATATGCATTGCCCGTTCAACCCGGCAATCCCGTTGCAGATTTAGTTGTTTCGATCATCGAATCAGGAACAGGAGAGATTTGGTGTGGAACAGAATACGGCGCGTTGTATGTTTTTGATGTGAAGAAGAAAACGTTTACAGAAAAATTCCCTCGCGGCAGCAGCAAAACAGGATCTGTTTTTCGCACGATCAGTTTGATGATGGACGGATCGAATAATCTTTGGGTTGGAACTGATCCGGATGGTTTGAAAAGAATCGATACGAAAAGAAAACCGTTCAATCATACGTATCGCAGGCCGCAAGATGAAAGTGGACTGACGAGCAACTTCATGAAGTGTTTTCTCCAGGTTGATAATGAAATTTACATCGGCACATTCGACGGTGGAATCAATGTGCTGAATCGTGAAGCCGGAACGTATCGTTACATGAATGGCTTCCGCGGAAATATTGCTGAACGACCTGCAATTACTTCACTGTCGCTTGATTCCTCAGGCAGAATATGGGTCACAACTTACCAGGGTGTTGGCATCATAGAAAAAGGAAGTACACAGATCACAAGGCCGGAGCTTCTTGTGCCCAACGAACGCTTAACAATACAAGCCAACAACGCCTGCGTTCTTCCCGATCAGTCGATACAGGTAGCGTGTCCTAACGGAATGTATCAGCTGAAAAAATCCGGAAACGTATACGAGCTGCTGGAATATCCGATTACTGATCATGTCGAAGATATATTGTTGGATCGCAATGGTAATTTGTGGGTTGGTTCCTCGAACGGAATGCACATCCTTAAAAAAAATGCTCCGCCTTCAGAACTAAAACTTACGCTCACGAATTTAGGTCGGGTGAAATGCATTTACGAAGATTCGGCTGGAACGATTTGGGCTGCGAGCAATACCGGTTTACACAAGATTGATCCGTTGAATTTTCAGATAATTAAATCGTATTCCGAAAGCGATGGAATGCCGAACGCGTTTGTATATGGCATACTCAGTGATTCAGAACAAAATCTATGGATCAGTACAAACAAAGGGATCTCGAAATTCAATCCTGTTGCTGAAACGTTCAGAAACTATTCTGTGTCCGACGGATTGCAATCGAACGAATTTAACACCGGCGCCTTTTACAAGAGTTCAAGCGGAGAATTATTCTTCGGAGGTGTGAATGGCTTCAACTACTTTTTTCCTGAAGCCATTAGCGACAATCCCTTTGCACCGAATTGTATCATCACAGGTTTTTCGGTTTTTGATAAGCCCCTGGTGAGTGACACAATCATCGAACGCCGCAAACATGTTGTTCTTGATTATACCCAAAACAACATTCTCATTGAATATACCGGGCTGGAATTTTCTGATCCGTTAAAGAACAAATATCTCTACCGCATGATTGGCCTCGACACCAATTGGACCGAAGCCGGTAAGGAACGTTTCGCGCGATTTGTAAATCTCGATCCCGGAGAATATACGTTCCAGGTGAAAGCTTCCAACAACGATGGGATTTGGAGCGAACAGCCTCTGGATCTTCGCATTTCCATTGCTCCTCCATTCTGGAAAACACTTGCGTTTATCATCAGTGTAACCGTGATTGGTTTGTTACTGCTGGTTGTGAGCGTCCGATATTATTTCCGGCGACAACTGAAAAGCAAAACGCGTGAGCTGGAGCTGAAACAAAGCGTGCGCATGAATGCAGTTTTTGAAACGGAGGAGAAAGAACGGAAACGAATTGCGGGTGAGTTGCACGATGGAATCGGACAATTGTTGTCGACGGCTAAGCTGAATGTTTCCGGCTTCGGTGAAAACATCGATCCGAAATACAGCGTGTTGTATAAAAACTCATTGCAGCTGCTTGACCAGGCCTGCGAAGAAGTGAGAACTATTTCGCACAACATGATGCCGGGCGCTTTGATCAGAATGGGATTGATGGCAGCGGTAAATGAGCTCATCATTAAAATCAATGATGCCGGAAAAATAAAAGTTGATTTCGACACCAACCTGGAAGACCGGTTTGATGAAACAATTGAGATTTCGGTTTACCGCATCATCCAGGAAGCGCTGAACAACATGGTCAAGCATTCGGAGGCGAACAATATTCAGGTGCGATTGATGAAGTCGGAAAATAAACTGGAAGTAAATATTTCCGATGATGGAAAAGGATTTGACGTTTCCCGCATTGCTGAATCGAAAGGACTTGGCTGGCGGAACATGTATTCGCGGGTCGAGATTTTAGGCGGAACACTTGATGTTGATTCAGTTGCCGGCAAAGGCACGAGCATAAAAATTGAAATACCACTTCAGTAACATGAGCACGACTGCACCTATACGGATTGTAATTGCCGATGATCACCAGATGTTCATTGACGGAATCAAAGCGCTTTTAAGCAGTGAACAGCAATTTGAATTCGTTGGAGAAGCTCCAAACGGTATTGAAGCATTGAGTATGGTGACTGAGAAGCGTCCAGATATTCTGATCACCGATATCAACATGCCGGGGATGAATGGAACAGAGCTCACGAAAAAAGTGAAGCAAACGTTTCCGGAAATCAAAGTGCTCGTGATTACGATGTACAACGATCCGGGAACTGTGAATGAAATTCTGATGGCGGAAGCCGAAGGTTACATTCTGAAAAATACGGGCAAGCCTGAACTGATTAAAGCGCTGACGCAGATCGCCGATAACGGAACATTCTACAGCCAGGAGATCATGGAGATCATGCTGAAGTGGAGGATGAAAAGAAATGCTGCCACTGAACAGAATCTGAGTCCGCGTGAAGAAGAAATTGTTCGCCTCATAGGACAGGAATTCAGTACCGCGGCTATCGCAGAGAAATTGTTCATCAGTCCACGTACAGTAGATACGCACCGGAAGAATATTCTGGATAAGACGGGGTGTAAGACGATTGTGGGGTTGATGAAGTATGCTTTTGAGAATAACCTTCTTTAGATCTCTATGCCTGCGGCGCTTACCACATAGATAATTGCACATCCGCTGTTTTCTAAAGGCGCAGCAAGCTGCTAACCACATAGGGCACATAGGGACGTGCTAAACCCAAATAAAACAACGAACGTCCCTATGCGTCCTATGTGTTGGTTTCGCTTTTCGCGAAACCACTGTAGCAAACAACGGGCATCAATATTTCCTATGTGGTAAGCTTCGGAGACAGCCCAAATTCAGGGGTACTACGTACTGTCCGCAAATGCAAATACCCATTCCTACGTAATACCACGTAGACCGTCCGGGCTAGTTTTGGCTCATGACAAACCCACTCACCACCCGCGAAAAGGAGATCCTGACGCTTATCGTAAAAGAACTTTCTTCCTGCGAAATCGCTGCCCGCCTCGAGCTCAGCGTAAGAACAGTTG
>CAYUTR010000354.1:0-5100 GCA_964447465.1 uncultured Chryseobacterium sp. | reverse complement strand
CTTTCGCCCGGATCAACGAATTCGTACTGGATATTGTCGTTGCTCCACGCACGGAATTCATCCAGCATGATGCGCGTTTCATCACGTAAGTGTTGGTAATCGCCAGCACCTTGAGGGAAATCTCCTTCGAGGTAAACTTCGAAGTACAGCACATCGTCGAGCGAATCAAGCATCTGCTTCGTACTCTCCGCAAGTGTGTATCGCTTCTCAGATGTTAAGTCGAAGCGATGGAAAACATATTGTGAAACTACATTCAACAGGATGATCGCCACTATGGCAAGGCCAAGTGCAGCAAGATTCTGTTGTTTGTTGTTCGTTTTCTTTTCCATCACCACTTACGGCTTTCCAGCACTGTTTTAGTGAGAAGAATGAAAAACGCATTGAACGTTACGAAGTAAACAAGGTCGCGCGTGTCAACTACTCCGCGACGTATAGAAGAGTAATGTTCGCTGATGCCGATAGACTGAACAATAGTGTCTATGGAACCGAACATGTCGAGCGTACTCAGCGCGTAGAAACCGATATAGCAGATCAAGCAGAGAATGACTGCAAGGAGGAAAGCGAGAATCTGGCTATCGGTTACTGAAGAAGCGAAAATGCCGACGGAAACAAACGAAGCGCCAAGGAAAATCAATCCGAGATAAGAGCCCCATGTTCCACCAGTGTCGATGTTTCCCATTGGCGAACCCAGTCTCCAGACCGAATAATAATAGACAAGCGTGGGTAGAATCGAAATGGTAACGAGGATTATTCCTGCAAAATATTTTGCGAGTACGATCTGGAGATCTGTCAGCGGTCTTGTGAGAAGTAGTTCAATCGTTCCTAATCGTCGTTCTTCTGCAAATGAACGCATTGTAATCGCCGGAATGAGAAACAGGAAAACAAGCGGACCGAGGATGAAAAGTGCGTCGATGTTGGCATATCCCATATCCAGCACGTTGATCCCGAAATCGAAAAACCACATGGAAAGTCCGGTGCCGGCGAGGAACACAACGATTACCACGTAACCGATTATGGAGCTTAGAAAACTGCGGATTTCTTTGACGAAGAGTGAATACATAGCGTAGTTCGGGCGTAAAAATAACGATTCAAAGGGCTTTTTATGCGGAAATCGCAGCAAGGTTTTAACATCCTTTTACACAGGTGCACCGCAGGCGCAGGCGATAGGCGATAGTAAATAGGCGATAGTGGGCAACAGTTGTCAAACAGTGACGACGAAAAGTAAGTGGAAAGTAGTTGACAACGCATGCAATTTCTGTTGACAATTTGTTGTCGTCTCCATCCTATTTACTATCGCCTAACGCCTATCGCCTATCGCCTAATCGTTATCTTCGCCCGTTAAATAACGTAAGCCATGCTCGTATTAAAATTCGGCGGCACTTCTGTAGGTTCTGCTGAGCGAATGAAATCCTTAGTTCCACTGATTGGCGACCAACGACAGAAAGTGGTTGTGCTCTCGGCAATGTCGGGAACCACGAATGCACTTGTAGAAATTGGTGCAGCACTTTACGCCCGCGATGTAGATAAAGCGCGGACGCTGATAGATGCGCTTGAGAAAAAGTATCATACCGTAGTTGCGGAACTCTACGCTAAGGAAGAGAGCAAGACCAAGGGAACTGAGCTCGTGAAGGAACATTTCGAGCACTTGCGTTCGTTTACGATCGACATGTTCACTGCAAACGAAGAAAAGGCAGTGCTTGCACAAGGCGAATTGCTCAGTACTGCCCTCGTTACATTTTATCTCGAAGAAAAAGGAATCAAATGCGCATTGTTGCCGGCATTGAACTTCATGCGAATCGATGCCAACGAAGAACCGGATATCAATTACATAGAACATCATCTCAAGAATGAGCTCGTGCGTTTTCCGGGAGCGAATCTATATATCACTCAAGGCTACATTTGCCGCAATGCATTCGGTGAAATTGATAACCTCAAGCGTGGAGGAAGTGATTACACGGCTACATTGATTGGTGCCGCATTGAAATCGGAAGAGATTCAGATCTGGACCGATATCGACGGTATGCACAACAACGATCCGCGGGTAGTGAACAAAACTTTCCCTATCAGCGAGCTTTCGTTTGACGAAGCGGCCGAGTTGGCGTATTTCGGAGCGAAAATTCTTCACCCGACGTGCGTACTTCCTGCTCAACGCAGAAATGTTCCGGTTCGCTTGCTGAATACGATGCAACCGGAAGCAAAAGGAACTGTAATTGGCGCAACTCCTTCTACAGACCGAATTACTGCCGTTGCTGCAAAGGACGGAATTGCTGCAATCAAGATTCGCTCCGACAGAATGTTACTCGCGTACGGTTTTCTTCGTTCGGTCTTCGAAGTCTTCGAGCGTTATCGCACGCCGATTGACATGATCACTACTTCCGAAGTTGCAGTTTCATTAACGATCGATAATATTACTCACCTCGATGAAATCGTAAAAGAACTGGCGGAATACGGACAGGTAGTTGTTGATCGCGATCAGGCTATTGTTTGTATTGTTGGGACTTTCGGCAAAGACAAGCAAGGATATGCATCACGTGTATTTGATTCGCTTAAAGAAATTCCTATTCGCATGATTTCTTACGGTGGAAGTGAGAACAATATTTCCATTCTTGTCGACGGAAAACGCAAGAAGGAAACCTTGCAGGCGTTGAACTCTGGATTGTTTAATCTTTAAAGCAGGACAGATGATCACACAATCACAGATTACCAGCCTGCAGCAGCACCCGACACCGTTCTATGCGTACGACATAGAACTCCTGAAGAAAACATTGGAGGCGGCGAAAGCGGCTTCATCGCCTTATAAGTATCATGTTCACTACGCGTTCAAAGCGAATGTTGATCCGAAAGTTCTCGCGGTGATCCGCGATTACGGATTCGGAGCTGATTGCGTAAGTGGAAATGAAGTGCGTTGTGCAGTAGATGCTGGATTCAAATCAACTAACATTGTTTTCGCCGGAGTAGGTAAGGGCGATGAAGAAATCCGCTATGGACTGAAGCAGGATATTTTCTGTTTCAATTGTGAATCGCTTCCGGAAATGGAAGTGATCAATCAGCTCGCAGGAGAAGTTGCGAAGAAAGCGCGAGTTGCATTACGGATCAATCCGAATGTGCACGCGAATACGCATCACTACATTACAACCGGACTCGAAGAAAATAAATTTGGAATCAGCATACACGAGTTGCCGCAAGTGCTGGAAGCAATGGCAGAGTTGACGAATCTGGAATTGATCGGAATTCATTTTCACATCGGGTCGCAGATTACGGATCTGGGCGTGTTCAAACAGCTTTGCACACGGGTAAATGAAATCCAGGAATGGTTTACATCACGTCGTATCAATCTCAAAGTGATCAACGTTGGCGGAGGTTTAGGTGTAAACTATCACGATCCTGAAAACAATCTCATTCCCGATTTCAAATCGTACTTCGATATTTTTCCGAAGTTCCTGCAGGTTCGTCCCGGGCAACAGGTCCATTTTGAATTGGGTCGTGCACTTGTAGCACAGTCAGGCTATCTCATCTCGCGTGTTTTGTACGTGAAGAAAGGTGTGCAAACCAACTTCGCAATTCTCGATGCTGGAATGACAGAGTTGATTCGCCCTGCACTGTATCAGGCGTATCACAAGATTGAAAATCTCACGCCTTCACCCGGAGCAACAACTGCACGTTACGATGTTGTTGGTCCTGTGTGTGAATCATCCGATTGTTTCGGCAAGGCAATGGATCTTCCGGAAATCAAGCGTGGTGATTTGATTGCGATTCGTACAGCGGGTGCATATGGAGAAGTGATGGCGAGCCATTATAATCTGCGTAGGCTCGAGGCAACGGTTTATTTGTAGGCCGAAAAAGGTACGCGGATTATTATGCCCAATGCTTGCTAGCGTAAAACAGGATCAGTTCGGTAAATTGAATACTGGGTTTTGGATTTTATGAGATAGGCTTGAGTTTATCTCATAAAATCCGGAAAATGCACTTACTATTCACCGCAGTGATCCTTCGAAGAACCTAACACCAGCGAACAAGAAAATCCGCGTTCCCTAATACCTCGCTGTCGACGTCCTCACATACGTGAGATTGCACCCCTGCACATGATAAATATCCGTCGCAGTCGGATACGGAAGTTCCGGCGGCATTCCAGGTCCGAAAGGATATTGCAGAAGTATGTACGTTGAATCGTTGTTGTTCACTTCACGCACATTTTTGTAATCCAGCATTCCCACATAGTGCAGTGGACTGAGATAACGTTGAACTCGCACCGTGAGATTGGTTTGCGCATTGAAGCGTCGTTGCAGGGCTACTTTGTTGATCGGATGTTTCGTGATGTAGTCTGCGTACATGTAATCTCCCTGTTTTTGCACTTCACCAACGGGAATCATTCCCACTTCAACAAAAATATTATCAAAGTTTTTGTAACCGCACCGGCCTTTACGTGTTCTCCACTTCTTTTTACGCGCTCCTGTGATCTGAACAGTCACTTTATAAAATTCTGAAGTGTCCATTGATTCTGGCGGATGATACGTGCGCAGTCCGAACAACATTGAATCTTCGAGATTGTTGTATAGAAGCGCAAGACATGTCTGATATACTTTGATGCGCGATTCCTGAATGATAATATTTTCATAGTAGGGCAATGCAGAATCCTGTGACTCGCGATAGGCCAGTGCGAGTGCATCTGCGCGATACATTCCTTTCATTGAATCGCAAACATTGCATGAACCAAGTGTGGGTGCACAGGAATCACTGATGCGTGGTGCGGAAGGGCTCCATGCAAGACAAATTGCAACGATTACAATACCAATAAAACTATACCTGTACAATTTCATGATGCTTTGATGCCGGGTTGAGCGTGCAAGCGGTCCGAAGGACTCCTCCGGAGAAACGTACGCGTGTTTGCAAGAGAAAAGATACGGCTATTGAATTTTGGACGCAAATTACATGCCCTATGTTGTTAACGTGGAAATGTTAACTAGCGCTGAATGTCGTAAACACCAGTGCGTTCTCCTCTGTATTGGAGCAAAATCGTGTCTTTGTAGGTGGTGCGAACAAATTCAACATCTCCGTCTCCGTAAACGTAGAATACATAAAACGGACGATTGTCCCACTGAA
>CAYUTR010000353.1:0-5185 GCA_964447465.1 uncultured Chryseobacterium sp. | reverse complement strand
TTAGCTTTGCCGTCCGTTACCAAATTCCGTTAGGTTATGGCGATTGATAAAATTCGCGAATTACTTGGAAATCAGGCCGATTCACTACTGAATCACACCTGCAAAACCATTACAAAAGAGCAGATTCATCTCCCCGGAGCCGACTTCGTAGATCGCTGCTTCAAGGATACCAACCGCAGCCCACAAGTTCTTCGGAACCTTCAGGCTATTTACGGCACGGGCCGATTGGCCAACACCGGATATGTTTCTATTCTTCCTGTTGACCAGGGTATCGAACATTCTGCAGGTGCTTCATTTGCACCGAACCCGATTTACTTCGATGGCGAGAATATTGTGAAACTGGCACTTGAGGGTGGATGCAATGCAGTTGCTACCACATTCGGTGTACTTGGATCAGTGTCGAGAAGATACGCGCACAAAATTCCATTTATTGTTAAGCTGAATCACAACGAGTTCCTGTCGATGCCGAATAAGTATGATCAGAACATGTTTGGTTCAGTTGATGAAGCATATAACCTGGGGGCAGTAGCGGTTGGTGCAACCATCTATTTCGGCTCTGCAGAATCAGCACGTCAGATCGTAGAAGTTGCGCAGGCTTTCGAGCGCGCACACGAACTCGGAATGGCAACAGTATTGTGGTGCTACCTTCGTAATCCAGGATTCAAAGTGAACGGTGTAGATTATCACGCTGCTGCTGATTTGACCGGACAAGCGAATCACCTTGGTGTCACCATCCAGGCCGATATCATCAAGCAGAAACTGCCAACGAACAATGGCGGTTACAATGCAACCGGTCACGGTAAAACACATCCAAAAGTTTATTCTGATCTGAGTTCCGATAACCCGATTGATCTTTGCCGTTATCAGGTCGCAACTTGTTACATGGGGCGCAATGGCCTGATCAATTCAGGTGGTGAATCAAAAGGTGCAACAGATCTTGCAGAAGCAATTACAACTGCTGTAATCAATAAACGCGGTGGCGGACAAGGATTAATTTCCGGTCGCAAAGCGTTCCAGAAACCAATGAAAGAGGGTGTAGCTTTATTAAACGCTATTCAAGACGTTTATCTTGACAAGGGTGTAACGATTGCTTAAACGCAGAACGCAATAGTGCCGGAAAGCAACAACTGCCTACTGCCTACTGCCCAACTGCCTACTGATAAAGATGAGTTGGTTTAAACGAATTAAAGAAGGAATTACTACGAGCACCAAGGAGAAGAAAGAAACTCCGGAAGGCCTGTGGCATAAATGTGATGAGTGCAAGAAAGTGTTCACAACGAACGACTGGACTGCAAACGTGTGGACCTGTCCGAATTGTGAATACCACGATCGCATCGGTTCTGAAGAATATTTTTCTGTTTTGTTTGACGAGAATCAGTTTGAAGAGCTTGATGCAAATCTGACTTCGGGTGATCCGTTGAAATTCGAAGACACGAAAAAATATCCATCACGTCTGTTAGATTCACAAAAGAAAACCGGACTGAAAGACGCGTTGCGTTCTGCACACGGAAAATGTGACGGAAGAGATCTCGTAGTTTGCTGCATGGACTTCACGTTCATCGGCGGATCGATGGGCTCGGTTGTTGGTGAAAAGATTGCACGTGCGACAAAATACTGCATCGAGAAAAAAATTCCGTTGATGATCATCTCCAAATCCGGTGGTGCGCGTATGATGGAAGCTGCTCACTCGCTTATGCAGATGGCAAAAACTTCTGCGCGTCTTGCGCAATTAGATGAAGCCGGAATTCCTTTTATCTCTCTTCTTACTGATCCGACTACTGGTGGTGTTACCGCATCTTACGCAATGCTCGGTGATCTTAACATCGCGGAGCCGGGTGCATTGATTGGTTTCGCTGGTCCACGCGTTGTGAAAGAAACGATCGGCAAAGACCTTCCTAAAGGATTCCAGACTGCGGAGTTCGTACTCGATCATGGATTCCTTGATGCAATTGTGAGCCGTAAGGAACTTAAGGCAACGATTTCCCGTCTGCTTTTGATGTTCAAGTCTTAGTCATAGTTGTGTTCATCCGGATTTATCTAACTTCCTTTTTTTAAGGACGAAAAAATAAATAAGATGCAGTCAAAAGCAACAACACCCGACCAGTATTTAGAAGAATTGCCGGAAGATCGCAAAGAGGCGATGTACAAACTTCGCAAGGAGATCGTCAAGAACATCCCAGCTGGATTTAAGGAAAGCATGGGCTACGGAATGATGGGTTATGCGGTACCGCACTCTATCTATCCTGCAGGCTACCATTGCGATCCCAAATTGCCATTGCCGTTTGCAGGTATTGCGAGTCAGAAAAATTTCATTGCCTTTTATCATATGGGCATTTATGCAGATCCGAAACTGCTGAAATGGTTCCAAAAGGAATATCCAAAACATACAGACGCAAGGCTCGATATGGGCAAGAGCTGTGTCCGTTTCACCAAGCCGGAGAAAATCCCTTTTAAATTGTTTGGTGAGCTGATGAGCAAAATGAGTGTTAAGCAGTGGATAGATCTTTACGAGAAGAACCTCAAAACCAGCACAAGGGCAAAACCTGCGAAAGCGGCAAAAGTTAAAAAGCCTGCGAAAACCGCTAAAGTTAAGAAGCCAGTGAAAGCTGGACGGAAGTGATGCCGCGATTTCCGATGTCCTTCGCAGATTACTCAGATTTCTCAAATCGAATTCTCTACTTTCGCTGCTATGGACAGTGAATTGGAGCAATACATCATTGCACATTGCCGAAAATACTTTTTGAAGGAAGAACGACAGGCGCTTCTGCAGCTCAGCATGACGGAGGAAGGGAAATTGAGTTCTCAAAAACTTGCGCTGGCCGAATGGAAAGTTGAGAAGATGTATGGGTTCACGAATCCGAAAGCCAGCGAGATTGTTGCGTTGGGTAATCAAGCCGCAATGCGACAAATAGCCCAAAGAGTTTACGATCAACACAAAAACGAAATCATCAATCTTTGTCCCGCATGCGGCAAACTGGCGCGTACTCCGAACGCTCAACAATGCCGGCACTGTGGTAACGATTGGCATAACCGCCAATCTGGTCTATAAATTTGCTTAATCAGTGCCAAAAGGCTGCTAGTGCTTAGCCAAGATCTTTCAGTCAGCATTTTCCATCCCCAATCCCCCATTTCCGAGTCCCTCATTCCCCTTTTTTTGTATCTTTGCCGTCCCGAATTAGCGGGATAAAAACCAGTAATAACCTTAATCCACAAACAGCATGTCATACCTGACGTCGGACATTAAGAAAGACATCTTCAAGAATCACGGTAAATCTGAAAAAGACACCGGTTCTTCCGAAGGTCAAATCGCACTTTTCACTCACCGTATTTCGCATCTTACTGAGCACCTCAAGAAGAAGCCGAAAGACAAGAGCACTGAGCGTTCACTCGTTCTCCTCGTTGGAAAACGTAAAGCACTTCTGGATTACCTGCGTAAGAACGACATCGAGCGTTACCGCGCGATCCTCAAGAAGCTTGAAATCCGTAAATAATGATTTCAAAGTAATTCTCAATACGAAAAGCATCCGTTCAAGTCAGCACGGATGCTTTTCGCTTTTTTAGCGACCCGCTGACAAGCTGTAAACAAGAAGAAAAAACAACTATGCAATTAGGAATTTCAAAATCATTCGACCTTGGCGATGGCAGAACCATCACAGTCGAGACCGGAAAATTGGCTAAACAAGCTGATGGTTCGGTAGTAGTACGTATGGGCAACACGATGTTGCTCGCAACTGCAGTTTCTGCACAAGATGCAAAACCAGGAGTTGACTTTATGCCACTCACTGTTGACTACCGCGAAATGTTCGCAGCAACAGGACGCATCCCTGGAAGCTTCTTCCGCCGTGAAGCAAAACTTTCTGATCTCGAAGTATTGAGCAGCCGTTTGGTTGATCGCGCACTTCGTCCACTTTTCCCCGATGATTATCATGCAGACACTCAGGTATTGATTTACCTGATCTCTTCCGATAAAACAATTATGCCTGATTGCCTTGCAGGTTTTGCTGCATCGGCTGCAATCGCGATGTCTGATATTCCGTTCAACGGACCGGTATCAGAAGTTCGCGTAGGCCGTGTTGATGGAAAATTCGTTCTTAATCCAACCGTTGAACAGATGACTCAGTCGGATGTTGACATGATGGTTGCTGCGAATGCGAAAGACATCATGATGGTGGAAGGCGAATTCAAAGAAGTATCTGAAGCCGACATGCTCACTGCAATCAAGTTTGCGCATGAAGGAATCAAGATCATGATCAACGCGATCAACGAACTGTCTGCACAGGTTGAGAAATCAAAAGTGAAGCGTACGTACTCGCATGAAACACATAACGAAGAGCTTCGCGCGAAAGTGAAAGCTTCTACTTACGATAAAGTGTACGCGGTTGCATCAAAAGGCAATCCGAACAAAGCACAGCGTAAAGCAGATTTCAAAGCGGTGTTCACTGAGTTCTGGGAATCACTTCCTGTTGAAGAGCAAACTGACGTGAACAAAGCTCACGCGAAAGTATATTACCACGATGTTGAGAAGGATGCAATCCGCAACATGATGCTTGACAAGCGTTCACGCCTTGATGGCCGTAAGCTTGACGAGATCCGTCCGATCTGGTCGGAAGTAAATTACCTGCCAATGGCACACGGTTCTGCAGTCTTCACACGTGGAGAAACGCAGGCGCTGACTACAGTAACTCTCGGAACAAAGCGTGATGCGCAGATGATCGACACTCCGATTATTCAAGGCGACGCTACATTCCTGTTGCACTATAACTTCCCTCCGTTCTCAACGGGTGAAGCAAAACCAATGCGCGGAACAGGTCGCAGAGAAGTTGGTCACGGTAACCTCGCTCTTCGTGCTTTGAAAAATCAGTTGCCTGACGAAAACAGCTACACGATCCGTATCGTTTCTGATATTTTGGAATCAAACGGTTCATCATCGATGGCAACAGTATGTGCAGGAACACTTGCGCTGCTCGACACCGGAATCAAGATGAAGAAACCAGTTTCAGGAATTGCAATGGGATTGATTACCAAAGACGGTAAGTACGCAGTGTTGTCCGACATTCTTGGTGATGAAGATCACCTTGGTGACATGGACTTCAAAGTGTGCGGAACACGTGATGGAATCACTGCAGTGCAAATGGATCTGAAAGTAGACGGACTTCCTTACGAAGTAATGGCAAAGGCATTGGAT
>CAYUTR010000352.1:0-5199 GCA_964447465.1 uncultured Chryseobacterium sp. | reverse complement strand
GCTGGTTCCGGCAGGAACGTACACGGTTACACAAGTACCGCCTTCGAATGTAGCGTTGTCGGTTACCCCATGTTCAGCACCTGCGTACGTTGCAACTTTTAACGGGTACAATCTGGACACAACAGGATTCGATTTTCTCAATGATGTAGTTCCCTGCGCATTTCTGTCAACCGATATCGGATCGGATCGTCGTCGCAGATGCCGTAGAAATAATACAACTGTCCTGTATTCGAACCTAGGTTATTTACCTTCCAGTAATACTGTTGTGCATGTTGACTTTCCGGAATATGTAGTTCCGGTTAGTGCGTCGATGCCATGGACATTGCAACCTGATTCAACATATACATTCAACATCGGTGTGTTGCAACCACAGACGTATGGTAGCATCACCATTGTTGATTCAGTTGTATGCGGATTAGATTCTATCCGCGGATTCACGCAGTGTACGGAAGCATGGATCACACCATGGAATACATGTCCAGCACCTTCCGCGCAATGGGACGGTTCTGACATTGAAACCAGCGGAGAGTGCCTGTTGAATGGCTATCTCCGTTTTACAATAAAGAATTATGGACTTTCAATGAGTGATAGCGCTGAGTATCGTGTGTACATGAACTCGCAATTGATACGAACCAGGAATTATATGCTTGTTGCCGGAGATTCAATGAATATTCTCAGACAAACTAGCGGACAGACGTTCCGCATCGAAGCAGATCAGCATCCCGATCACCCGACAAAAACACAAACCAATGCAACCATTGAAGGTTGCACGGTAGATATAACGGGTAATTATGTAACAGGCTATGTAGTACAACTTCCACCGGATGAAGAGAACGCGGAAACAAGCATTCATTGTCTTCCGATTGTCGACGCATTTGACCCAAATGAAAAAACCGTTGAACCAGCAGGAATTACTCCAACGCATAATGTACAACCGGGAACGCAGTTGGATTACCTGATACATTTTCAGAACTGCGGTACGGACACTGCTTTTAATATTTACGTAATCGATACGTTATCGCCGTACATCGATGTGACGAGCATGCACTTTGGTGCAGCATCACATCCGTACACTGTTTCATTTCTGCCCGGTCCGGCGAACATTGTGAAATTCAACTTTGCAAATATTCTATTGCCAGACAGCACAACGAACGAACCGGGCAGCAATGGCTTCGTGAGCTACTCCGTATATCCTGATACTGCCTGTCCTCTAAACACGGTCATTGAAAACTTCGCCGACATCTATTTCGATTTTAACCTTCCGGTCAGAACCGATACTGCGTGGATAACACTCTCAACTTTTCAGCCGGTTGGCGTTTCAACTGATTCCTTCTTGACGCAATGGCCATTGATCATTGGTCCGGATACAATCTGTGCGGGCGACACGGCCTTGTTTTTTGTCCTTGGTGATGGACCTGTGTGGTGGGCGAACATTCTAAATCCAACCGTACCTCTGGATTCATCGTTCATATTTGATCCAGTCCTTAACGGTCCACAGACTTTCATTGTGCACACTGCTTCCGGAGTAGATACTTTTAGTATTGAAGTAATCGATTGCGCATCCTCTGTTTTCACATCAACCGATCGCAATCATGTAAACTTGATGCCTAACCCGGCGAATCTGGAATTACACATTCATTCAAATGTTGAGCAGATTGCAGAGGTAAGAATTTACAATCTAGGCGGCCAATTGGTCCTTGCCCAAACTGCCAATGCAACGAACGTTCTTGTAAACACTGCAGAGTTACCAGCTGGCATTTACTCGGTTCTGATTCAGTTGGAGGATAAGCAGATGTTAGTTCGTAAAATGGTGATTGTGCGATAGGCAAATAGTGTGAATCCAATTAACACTTATTCAGTTTGTGTCGCACTTATCCGCTTATACTGTTAAAGTAGTATAACCACCTTGCCTCATTGGCTCACTTCTTGCCATCTTGCTGTATGAAATTCATAGAACAGCAACTCCGTAATTCATCTGTAGCAGCATTTTTGTTGCTGTGCGTAGGATGTTTCGTGCTTTCGGTCGCACGATGTTTCATCAGCGAATCAGGACATTTTCTTTTCCTGAACTGGAATTTATTCCTGGCGGGAATTCCGTTGTTGCTGAGCCGCATTCTTCTGCACAACGAGAATATCACAAAAGCAAAAGTGCTGTTCCTCTTGCCGATGTGGTTGTTGTTCTTCCCCAATGCGCCGTACATTCTCACCGACTTGTTTCATCTCGGGAAAGTAAGTTCCATGCCGAAATGGTTCGACCTCGTAATGATTTTACTTTTCGCATGGGCAGGCCTCTTCGCCGGATTCAAAAGCTTACAGGACATTCAACGCATGCTCGCAAAATTTATGAGTCAGCGCAAGTCGATGATTGTTGTCGTTCTGCTTTTATTCGTTGCCGCATTCGGAGTTTACATCGGTCGCTTTGAGCGCTGGAACAGCTGGGATATGATCACACATCCATTTTCTGTGTTGGGTGATATCGTCGAGAAATTCACCGATCCGATGAGTCATCTCCGCACATGGGGTGTAACGTTGATGTTGGGAACGTTGCTGAATGTGATCTGGTTTTCGATTCGGTTGATGCAACATGGTTCGTCGTTACAAGGCTCCTCACTAACCGTTGAGCCATCGAACGTGAAACAACTGAACGCATAGAAAATGCAGCGCGAAACTATCGCGTTTTCCATTTATACAGCCCATAAAACAATACATTTGGGTTCCCGCTACAGCGATTACCTATGGCGGGAAAAATTGTGAGAAGAAAAATTAATAATTACTTCATCGGTGCGTTGCTTGAAGACGCGAAAGTTTTTGATGTTGCCCGCATCAAACTGGTGTACAATTTCACGTTGTTCTATTACTTCACCAATCTAATGGGTTGTGCGATGATAGTGGCCAATGGGGGTATTCTCACGGGCATCCTGGGCATTGCAATTACCGCAACTCTCAGCATCGCTATTCTTATCAGTCTGAGACGCGAGAAACTATTGACTGCTACTTACCTTTACCTATCCATGCACGTTATTATCGGTACTTGCATTTTTCTGATCAAGAAAGGCGAGTGGAGTGTAATGGATGGAGGAATGTTTGTTATGCTCATTTCATTTGCGATTCTGACGTTGGGCAGAAAACGTGGAGTGATATGGATCAGTTATTTATTTGTGATGGTTGGAGTCGCAGTGGCAAATGAAATCAGCGGAGGTAAGGTGCTCGATTATGAGTCTGATGGAATGCCTCCTGATCCAACCGTCATGATGCTTTTGCCCGGCGTACTTGTTATCTATATTCTTTGGGTGTACCTGAAATCAAAAGAGGATGCTGAAATTCAGATTCAGGAGCAGCAGGATAAACTCAGTTACCAGCATTTGCAGATTACAGATAGTATCGTTTACGCCAGCCGGTTACAAAATGCGATTCTGCCAACTGATATAACAACATTGCTTCCGAAAAGCTTCGTGTTATTCAAACCCAAAGAAACTGTTTCCGGAGATTTTTATTGGGCGGAAGAAGTGGACGGTATTATTTTCTTTGCGGTTGTTGACTGCACGGGTCACGGCGTACCGGGTGCCATGGTGAGTATGGTTGGTAACAGCGGTCTGAACAGATGTGTAAATGAGTTAGGACTGCGCGAACCGGGAAAGATACTTGATCATCTCAGCACTTTTGTTGAACAAACTTTTGCGAAAGGTGGACAAGAGGTTCGCGATGGAATGGACATTGCACTCTGCTCTCTGGATATTAAAAACGGAAATCTTACTTACGCAGGTGCAAATAATCCGCTGTATCACATTCGTGATGGTAATCTCGCTGAGATAAAACCAAACAAACAACCCATCGGCAGGCACGATGTAAAGCAACCATACATCAATCATACCATTGAAACCAAACCGGGCGATTGTATTTATTTGTTTTCTGATGGATTCGCAGATCAGTTCGGTGGACCGAAGGGAAAGAAATTCAAATACAAATCATTTAAGCAATTGCTGATTGACAATCATAAGCAGCCGATCAGCCGCCAGAAAGAAATGCTTGACAGCGCTATGATTCTTTGGAAAGGACAGCTGGAACAAGTGGATGACATCTGCATTCTGGGTGTACAGATATGAGTTAACTATCTCCCGCATACCTCAAACTCTCTCCCGTTATCCGGAACCGGCTTTCGAAGGTTAGTTCTACCAGATCTTCCTATATTGCCTTTTCAAACAATGACCAACCCAATGAAGAAAATTACAACCCTGATCACCCTGTTGTTTTTGTTCACCACCTTTTGTAACGGACAAAACAATCCCAATCCAAATAATGCTGTTGATGCATTAATTCAGAGTGAAATGAACTCAGAACATTTCCCTGGTGTGTCCACATTAATTGTAAAAAATGGCGCAATCATTTGGGTTGAATCCTACGGATATGCAGATGTTCAAAACAATATTCTTGTTCAGGATACAACGGTTTTTCTTCTCGCCTCCATGTCGAAACTTTTTACCGGCACGGCTTCGATGCAGTTACATGAAGCCGGCGTAATTGACATTGACCGGAATGTAAATACGTATTTACCTTGGTCGCTTCAGATTCCCGGATTCACGAACGATTCTGTAACCGTTCGAAGGTTGATGACGCACACATCTTCCATTGAGGACAATTATTTGGTGATGGATAATTATTACGGTTATCCGAATCCTCCATACACGTTAGCGAATTGTATGGGACGCTACTTTCCTTCATTCGGTCCTGATTACAGCGCGGTCAACAATTTTCACAATCAGGCTCCGGGTACTTTTTATGATTATTCGAATATTGCAACTGCACTGAATGGTTACGTCACTGAAGTGGCTTCAGGTGTTCCGTTTGATCTGTATTGCGACACAAACATCTTCCTGCCCTTGTGTATGTATAAGACAAACTGGAACTTTAATTATTTTGATTCAACACATATCGCGCGACCTTATCAATGGGTAGGTAACAGTTACGTTCCTTACCCACACTACGGTTTTGCTGACTATCCTGATGGACAGCTTCGGAGTAATGTAATGGACCTCGCAAATTTCATGCTTGCGTATCTGAATGGCGGAACGCTTGGTAGTTCTACGATTCTCTCTCCGGCTTCTGTAACACAAATGTGGACTCCGCAGATTCCTTCACTCGATCCGACACAAGGTCTCAGTTGGTATCAGGAAGAAATATTTCACTCGTCTGGATCCACTT
>CAYUTR010000351.1:0-5228 GCA_964447465.1 uncultured Chryseobacterium sp. | reverse complement strand
GACATCACATGGATTTACGTACCAACGAATAAGAAAAAGAACAGCTATTCAGTGAAAGTTGATATGCTTGATTTCGGTTTCATCAACTGGAACAACAAAACAATTCACCGTTATTCCGATACGGTTTTCACCTGGAATGGTGTCGACATCTCGCAGTTCTTTATTGATCCGGATTTTGTTGCAGAGCTTCCAGAAGAAAATGATTTCATCAAGACAGACACAACTGAGTTTCACCGAAGCATTTTTCTGCCTGCAGTAATTCGGGGCACTTACACCCAATCGTTTTTCAATGCTCATCTCATCGGAAAAATTGCAATGTCGATGCCCTTCTGGTCGGAAGCATTACCCTATGGAGCAATCACGGCAACGTGGAGAATGTCTAAGCCTCAACTTTCCATTGGTGGCGGAGTTGCCTATGGAGGTTATGCGCGCTTACAGGTTCCGTTGAGATTGGAATGCTACATGATAAAATCAACATCGTTCGAAATCGGAACTACAAATGCACTTTCATTTGTTAATCCTGCAACTATTGCCGGCGGCGGTGCGTACATCAAACTAAGCTATTGCTACTGATGAAGAAGTTACTCAGCATATTTGTTTTTGTATTTGCGACGATGATTTTATCTGCACAAAATGCAGCGCAGTGGCAACAGATTTATGGTGGGCCGGGTGTGGAAGTTGGGTATGGAGTTCGCAGCTGTTTATCACCGGGATATATTTCGGTGGGCGTGTCTGCAAGCGCTGGCCCAACCGATGGATATATTTTCAAAACGGATACACTTGGCGTTGCTATGTGGTCAAAGTTCTACGGTGGATCTAACATCGATGTTTTCCGCTCGATCGAATTGCTTCCTGATTCCGGCTTCATCGTTGCTGGATTCACTAATTCATTTGGGAACGGTGGTTACGATGGTTGGCTACTCAGAATGGATAAGAACGGTGACACATTATGGAGTAGAACCTGCGGAACTACAAATTGGGATTTCTTCTATGATGTTGAAGTCACACGTGATAGTGGTTTCCTTTGTGCAGGTGGTACTTATGGACTTGGTAATGGAGACGAAGATATGTACCTCGTAAAGTTCGACAAGAACGGTGACTCTCTATGGGCCAAAACCTATGGCGGGATAAAACAAGACGAGGCGCGCGGTGTTGTTGAAACTGAAGATTCATTAATAGCAATGTGCGGTTTCACTTACAGCTTGGCCGATACACTAGGTGAAAGTTGGCTGCTTCGTATGGATACTATCGGCAATGTTCTCTGGACGCGTACGCTCGGTGATTCAACTGCGGAGGATCGTGCTTATGGATTGCACTACGATTCAATCGCTGATATAATTATTTACTGTGGCTATAGTATGCGTACAGGTAATGGCGATGCATACTGGAATGGAATTTTGTACAATAATACACCGTGGCTACGACAGGATCATATCGGTGCCAACTTTGAAGAATATACTGCGGTTCGGATATTACCTGGACTAGCGAATATCGCAACGAACGGTACGACATTTACATACGGAGGAGGAGCCGGAGACATGTTATTTTTTGGTAGTCCTGACTGGTACTTCTCTTCCTACGGTACAATTGAAGAGGATCACGGATATGATGTTGACTTTGCGTACAATGGCGGTTACATTCTTGCTGGCTCTACAATCGGTTACAATAGTATTGTAGAAAATGCTTACCTGATTAAAATCGACACTGCATACCAGGAGTCAGCAACGGTTGATGTAGTTAATCATGATACACGCAATATTTCAGTTGTCTATCCTGTCCCTGCATCGAGTGAGTTATTTATTCAGATAAACGGTGCTGAGGTGACTGGGCAGGAATTTGATGTTAATGTTACAGACGTAACTGGAAGAGTAGTTGCCACTACCAGCGAGAGAGTTAGTGCAGGTCCAGAAAGCCAACTACTTCGTATTTCTACAGAGGATTTTACAAATGGTCTTTACTTTCTGTCTGTAATTAAAAACGGAGAAGTTATTTCCTCATCAAAATTTGTAATCGCCAAATGAAAACCACCACCATCAAACAATCCGCAACAATCGCTGCAACTCCGAAAGAAGTTTACTCTGCATTGATGTCATCTGCTAAACATTCCAAGATCACAGGCGCGAAAGCGCTCATCGGGAAAAAAGCAGGCGACACGTACTACGCGTACGACGGATACATCACCGGCAAGAACCTGGAACTGGTGAGCGGAAAGAAAATTGTGCAGACCTGGATTGCGATGGAAGACAAATGGCCTTCCGGACACGAATCAAAAATAACCTTCGATCTCAAAGAAGTGAAAGGCGGAACGAAGATCAATTTTCTTCACGAAGATGTTCCGGTTGCCATTGCGAAGAATTTTGTGAGTGGTTGGAAGGATTATTATTGGATGCCACTCAAAAAGTACTTTGCGAAGTAATATGGGCTACAGTTTAACTATTTCAGATATGCAGGTTGCTGCCCGCGACCGAGGCGGCAAATGCCTGAGCAAGGAGTATCGCAATAATCATACACCCCTGTCCTGGATGTGCTCTAAAGGCCATACATGGGATAGTGTCTATTCTATTGTGAGGCAAGGCGGATGGTGTCCGCGCTGCGCCAAAAAGGCCACCGCCGAAGAGCGATTGGAAATGCTGAACGATATCGCGAAGAAACACGGAGGAAGCTGCCTCTCGGAAAAATACCTGCATTTTGACAAAAAACTAAAATGGAAATGTAAAAACAGGCACACATGGCTGATGACCCCTCATAGTATAATGAGCGGAAGCTGGTGTGTGCAATGCTTCCGTGATCAACAAAGAACCATTGCACTGGAAAAGATTATTTCCATTGCGCGGAAAAAAGGTGGTGCATATGTTTCCGGAAAATATGAAGGAAAGTCTTCGCGGTTAAAGTGGAAATGCAAACAAGGACACTCGTGGATCATGACTCCGCAGTTCATAAATCAGGGATATTGGTGTAAATACTGCAACAAAGAAAAAAGGAACATCGAAGAACTAAAAGGGCTGAAACTGTTTGCAAAAAACAAGGGCGGCCAATGTCTTTCGGAAAAGTTTACCGCACATACGAAAGTTCACCTTTGGAAATGTGCTGAAGGCCATGAGTGGAAAGCAAAGCCGGTACATTTGCGTGCTTACGAAGATAAATGGTGCCCGAAATGCACACATGAAAAACGCAGGGCTGATTCGAGAAAGTATACCATTGAGGATTTGCGGCGCCATGCAAAGAAACGCGGTGGAAAAATGCTCTCATCATCATATATTAATATTGTAACACCTGTGAAATGGGAATGCGCAGAAGGGCACCAGTGGATGGGACAACCCATTTCCGTCATTGATCGGAATTCATGGTGCAGGAAATGTTCCGGACAAAGAATTCCCATTTCGGTTTTCCATGCCATTGCTAAAGAGCATGGCGGAAAATTGTTATCGAAAAAGTATATTAACTCAAAAACCCACCTTGAATGGGAATGTAAACGAGGACATAGGTGGATAGCTCAGCCCCATTCCATTAAAGCAGGGAAGTGGTGCAAGGAATGCCTAAAACTTCCGATTGAAAAGTTTCAGAAAATTGCGGAAGAGCGTGGCGGTAAACTCATTTCCAAAAAATATATCAACACGTACACGAGGTTGCAATGGATGTGCGCCGAAGAACATAAATGGACGACAACACCAGCCGTAATTTTAAGAGGTTCCTGGTGTCCCTCTTGTGCAGACTCACGCAATACCAGATATAAAAAGAAGTTGCCCTAGTTTACAATAGAACATTTTATCGATGAAAAACTGGAGAATTACAATAACTGAGAACGGAATAATTACTGAACTCTTCATTGAGGCTTTTACTGAATCAGAAGCGAGGGTAATCGCCGAGGCAAATTACCCGAACGCGTTAATAATAAGCGTTGGGATATTTACTGAGTGATTCAATTTAATCACTTGTGATTTAATTGATGATAACGAATCAAACCCGCCATCGGAGATTGTTCAACCTTCCCCATCGTATATCCGTTCCACTGCAGCAGGCCCTGCATTTCTTCTGAGAAGTGATGCGCAATAGATCCAGTGAAGTGAATCGGGATCTTTTTCGCATCGGTGTATCTTGACAGATGCGAGCGTATGAACGAATTGAAATTATCGCGGATGATCTCGTTAATTGCCGCCTGACGTTTGTGCTGTGCAATGAATTCCGCAAACGTTGCCAGGAAGCGATTCGGATACGCTTCACGATACACGCGCGCGATGATCGCATCTTTGTCAATCGGAAATTCTTCGTAGAATTTTTCTGTCAGGTCCTTCGGAAGTTCACCGTAGAGCAATTTGCGGATGAACATCTTCCCTAACACAGCACCACTGCCTTCATCACCAAGAATGAATCCGAGTGAAGGACGCTGCTCCACGATTCTGCTGCCGTCGTACATACACGATGATGCGCCCGTTCCCATAATCGCAACAATTCCTTTTTCTGATCCGCACAATGCACGTGCCGCTGCGAACAAATCAGATTCAATCGTAATCTCAACAGAAGTAAAAATGGCATCAAGAGCACTTTTTACAATCGCCTTCCCTCCTGCACTTCCGCATCCCGAACCGTAAAAGTAAATGTGCGTTGGTGCCATGCTGCGCAGATCTGTTTTGAGCAGCATCTTCGCAATCACTTCGTCCTTCGCCTGGTTGGGATTGATTCCTTCCGTGTACAGCGAACGGACAACCATGTTGTCTTCGAGAAGAGTCCATTCGGTTTTGGTGGAACCACTGTCGGCAATGAGGATTTTACTCATTTGAATATTTTGTCAGTATGGAATTCGTTAATCCTGACCGCAAACGTCAGGATTTCATATTGTGAAAATAGGCCAAAGGGTTGCGAAGGTTATTGGCCCGAGCGGATGACTATCAACAGTCGATAGCTAATAACCCCGCGAGGGTTAAGCGCTTGCAGGGTTGTATCCACGTTTTTCTCTAAAGCTCATTCTTTAAGCGGTCCTCAGTGTCACAGGTGCTGAGGCGGTAGGGTCCGCCTTGATTTTTTCGGTCGTCTTTTTCCGTGACACGACCGCTCGCCCTTCGACTGGCTCAGGACAAGCTTGCGATAGCGGATCCGTGGCGTTTTCTTCAGCCGCGGGATAAACCCATGGTTCGACAGGCTCACCACAGGCGCGGCTGAAGAAATCCGTGAATCAAGTTGAAGTTTTTTTTCTTCAAGGGCACACTATTCAGGCGGCCCTCAGTGTCACC
>CAYUTR010000350.1:0-5237 GCA_964447465.1 uncultured Chryseobacterium sp. | reverse complement strand
TTGAAGTACAGTTTCGCAACGAATGAATACATTACGCAGTGCACAATGCCGGTTGTACTATTTCACGGCGACGAAGATCATGTGATTTATTACGAGTCGTCGGTTATGCTTGAAGAGCTTTGCAAAAGCGGCGATACCTTGATTACACTTCACGGTCAGGGACATAACGGTATGACTGATAATTTTCAGTACCAGAATGAAATGAGCAGATTATTAGTTCGATAATGGCCTTTTCATTGGTCATACCGGCAATAATTATTCAACTCCCATGTTAAACCTGCCAATGCCTTGCGCGTCCAACGTCACAAACAACCCCGTATGAGAACACTTTTTACCCTTTTCGCGAGTATCGCTTTATGCGCGTCCCTCCTTTCACAAACATACACCGGTAAACTCGGCTACTCCATTTCTCCACTCGGTTTCCCTGATGATTTGTCACAATTTGGGCCGTTCCTTCAGGAAGTTTCAGGCACGTGCGGAAACGGCGTTCTCATGGCCAATGGAAGCTGGAGAGATAGTCTTAATACTTCAGGTAACATTCCTACACTGCACAACACCATTTCGCAACTGCAGCCTTCGCCTTACGGGTACACCGACCTGCTTGTATATGCCTGGGCCACTTATCCGACTTTGCACTTAACTGCACCGAACGATTCAACGAACAATTGGTCGAATGCAAGTACGCGCAATTTGTTTCTTCAGGCATTGATTCGCTCGGCTGATTCGCTTCAACCTGCCTACATATTTGTCGGAAACGAAGTCAGTTTCTACATTGCACAGGACTCCGCAGACTATGCCAACTGGTGTTCATTTTACAGTATGGCTTACGACTCCATCAAATTTTATTCGCCGAATACAAAAGTCGGAACCGTTTTCAACTACGAACATTTGTCGGGCAACGGCACTGTTCCCGGCTGGACAGCTCCGCATTGGAATGCGCTGCTCGATATGGACACTTCGAAAATGGATATCGTAGGGTTAACATTTTATCCGTTTCTGAAATATAATAGTGCGGATTCCGTTCCGATGAATTATCTCGATCCACTTTTCAACAGGATCGGAAACATTCCGTTAGCGATCACAGAAACCGGTTGGCCGGGAGATTCGCTCATCGGTCCGTGGAGTGCTTCACCCCAAGAACAAGTTGATTGGGTGAACAATCTTTTCACCATGATCAATGGCAGAAATGTAGAAGTTGTGAATTGGTTGTTCCTGAATTATATGATGAATCGTTATACTGTCGATGATCTGCTTGCGAAAAGTATTTCAATGCGTGATTCATTGGGGAATGATCGTCCGGCATTGGCTGTTTGGTTGTCTTATTGTCCATCTACAACGGCCCAATCGCACGAACCATCCTCAGGCCAATTCCACATTTACCCAAATCCTGCAACGGATCGGTTCATCCTGGAAAGCAAAATGAATTACGGAGAATCATGCACAATGAAATTGTATGATCTGTTTGGACGGGAAGTTAAATCGGTTTCTATTGTTGATCAGAAAACAGAAATTGAACTCAGCGGATTAGCACCGGGAGTATATTTGTACGAGGTTTCAGGAAATGGAGAGATCAAGGATACTGGAAAACTAGTGATTGAAAATTGACCAACCCAATACTTATTCCAGTTCCGACTTTGTAAGTCTCGCTATACTATCAGAGCTGACAATTGTAATTTGTATCTTCAATGCACTCAACGCTTGAGACAAATACAAAATTACTCCGATGCGAACATACTTGCTATGCCTTCTGATATTATCCAGCGCGTCTGGATATAGTCAGAACCTCGTTCCGAATTCAAGTTTTGAAGACACTACATCGTGCCCCCAACTGTTAGGCCAGGTTTCATACGCCGATCAATGGTCTGACTGTGGTACAAATAATACACCGGACTTTTTCTATTCGTGTTCACCAGCGGCAGTTGGAATTCCGGATAACATATTTGGCTATCAGTTTGCCGCAACAGGCAATGGATATTGCGGATTTTATACCTACTACATGGGTAACGATTTCCGGGAATACATTTCTGCGCAACTGATCACACCTATGGTCATAGGTCAAATATATTATGTCCAGTTTAAAGTGAGTCGTGGTGACGAAGCCTGGATCGGCGCTGCGACCGACAGAATTGGAGCCCGGTTTACAACAAACACGTGTCCATTGGATTCTGTGTTTGCTGATAATTTTGCTCACGTTTATACCAACACAATTATTACCGATACAATGGGGTGGACTATAATCTCCGGTTCGTTCATCGCTGATTCCGCATATCAATATATCCGGCTTGGTAACTTTTTTGATGACGCCAGTACAAATTCCACTGCGACATCCAGCGTTGGGTACTATTACATTGATGACGTTTGCGTTTCAACAGATTCCGCAACATGCGTCGGGCTTAATGCCATTGATCGCGTTGATCCACCAGTTACGATAAATATTTTTCCGAATCCCACCGAAGGGCAGACTGTTATACAAATCAACAAACCGGTTCAGAATGCAACACTTTCGGTTACAAACATTTTAGGTGAGACTGTATTTGAAATACAGAATGTTTCAGATCAGAAAATCGTAATCACACTTGATTTTTTACCTGCCGGATTGTACTTTCTACGCCTGGTAGAAAACAGGGAAGTTCTTGTTATCGAAAAATTGATGATCCGGGAATAAATTGGTCACGCAAGTAACTTAAACTTAGTCGTTCGATCCCTCAGCAATGCTTTCGTGTGACTTCTTCACCAGCTCAATTCTGAGCTTGCGCTTGTATTCATCCTGCAACCATTTCACGTAGTTGAGTGAAGTCTTTTCGAGACACCAGCAATACACACGCATGCGGTATTCAATTTCTTCATTGAGCATAATTGAAAGCTCCAGTGCTTCATCGATATTCTCGCTGTTCTCGAGACACATGTGCATGTGCTGATTCATCGAATTGTCAATCACAATCTTTGGACGTTCACCTGCATTCAATGCTTTACGGTGTTCTGCTTTCACATCGAAATCTATTGAAACAGTTTTGCTGAACCGTACACGCAGATCAGGAGGCATCGTGTACCTGTAGTTACGTTCGATCTCTTCATCGTCCATGATTCCCTGCAGATAACTCTCCGGCGTTTCGAAGATGTGTGACCAGTCAATGGGACCATTCCACAATCCGAAGCGGCTAAGATTATTCCCCAGGTCGATAACGGTAAATTCCTTTTTGTGTCCGAGGATACGTGAACCGCGACCAATCATCTGGAAATATAGCGTAAGTGATTTCGTTGCGCGATTAAGAATAATACAATCTACCGTTGGTTCATCAAAACCTGTTGTGAGAATACTCACCGAAGTAAGAATCGCATCTGGTTTATTCCGGAACCATTCGAGAATATCTCTCCGTTCTTTTGCTGAATACGTGTGATCGAGGTGCTTGATATCATATCCCGCTTCCTTAAAGGAAACGTACACATATTGGGAAGTACCGATTCCGTTATTGAAAATCAAGGTCTTCTTCCCTATTGCTTTCTCGCGATACGCATGCAGTAATTTATCCTGCATCACGTGATTATTGTAAAGTCGCTCGGATGAACTCACTGTATAGTCACCGTTACGTCCGACTTTCAGCGATGTCAGTCCAACATGGTAATGCCATGTCACTGCATTCGCAAGAAATCCTTTTTCAATAAGCGCGGGAATCGATTCACCCACGATAAGCTCGTTGTACGTATCCTTCATACGGATATCGATATTCGAACTCAACGGAGTTGCAGTCACACCAAGCACCACACCTTTCTCGTAAAACTTAAACAGTTTTCCGAACGAATTGTAGTGTGCTTCGTCGATGATCATCAATCCGACATTATCCAGATCGAGAATTTCATCGCGTAAGCGGTTGTTCAGTGTTTCAACCATCGCCACAAAACACATGTGATCGTTCGGCATCGGAATTTCCTTTACCGCACTGTCGATGATCATGTTGTTCACGCCGAATTCGTTCAGCATCTGCGAAGTCTGAGCGCAAAGTTCGATGCGATGCGTGAGGATCAGTACTTTCTTGCCGGTATCGAGAATGAATCGTCGTGCAATCTCAGAAAAAATGACCGTTTTTCCTCCGCCCGTTGGCAGCTGATATAGAAGATTGAAATTGTGCGGATGATCGTGGATCTTTTTCAGGATCTCATCAATCGCATTCTGCTGGTAAGCGTAGAGCTGCTTGCCGGTTTTTAATTCCTGTGGAAAAGAAAGGTCTGTTTCAATCAAAGCCTGCAAAGATACTGAAAACAGTAGGCTCCTTCGACTACGCTCAGGATTTAGTTTGGCAGTCTGGCAGTAGGCAGTCAAAAAACCGTGTTTGAGATACAGTTTAGCGACGTTTGTTTCTCATTCTCAGGTAGGTTACGCCCGCTACACCCGCTACGACCAGGGCGCCTGCCACCACTTTTTTGCGCCGGCTCATTCCTTTCACGCTTTTCAGGAATGCCATGCCCATGGTTACACCGTCGATCACACGTTCTGCTTTCCGGACCTTGTCGGCCAGTTTCCGCGACAGTAAACTGCGCCACGACAATGATTCTTCCGTTGGTGCCGGTTGTTCAGTATACTGTTTTCTCGCTGGATCGACATCGCGGATGTCGTGCTTCTGGGTTCCGGATCCTTCGCTATCAGGACCGAAATGAATAACCATCTTTCTCATAACTCTCTTCTCTAAAATTCAACTTCACTGTGCATGATAGTAATGGAATTCCATGCCACAGGATGAATTGTACTTACGCGACGATAGATCACCTGTCACCATCGAAACGTGGATGGTATATTTCATAATGTGCCGCGTTTCTGTTGAGAATCGTCCACAATGCACGAGATGTTGTATCCTACGCGATGATTGCGGTTATACATTCAAACCTCTACAAATGAAACGACGTTTGGTGTTGCTCCTGCTCCTGATCTCTGCTTCTGTTTACGGCCAGGATGTACTCCGTCAATTCGCTCTGTTCGAATACAACAGTTACGAACTCACAGCTGAATCGAAGAACATGATTGACGACATGCTGAAAGAAATCGGCACCGATACAATCACAAAGATTGAACTGTATGGTCACACCGACAATGATGGTGACGAAAGTGCCAATCTTTTGCTGTCGCAGAATCGCGTTCTGGCCGTTCAGGTTTATCTCCTGTCGAAAGGAATCAAACCTTCAACCATCGTCACCAATCACTATGGTGAAAGTAAACCGTCGTATCCCAATGAAAGCGAATCCGG
>CAYUTR010000349.1:0-5252 GCA_964447465.1 uncultured Chryseobacterium sp. | reverse complement strand
TTCGTATCTTCGTAACCGTATTTTTCAGGCAAAAAACACATGAAAGTTTATCTCGATAATGCGGCAACCACTCCGATGGACCGTGAAGTAGTGGATACTATGCTTCCGCTGATGACCGAACATTTCGGGAATCCTTCGTCTATTCACGCTTGGGGCCGTCAGACGCGTTCCATGATTGAGCAGTCGAGAAAGACGGTTGCGCGCCTGATGAATTGCTCGCCTTCTGAGATATTCTTCACCTCCGGCGGAACTGAAGCCGACAACATGGCGATTCGTTGCACAATCGAAGGACTGAATATCAAACACGCTGTTACTTCTCCGATTGAACATCACGCTGTACTTCACACACTTGAATCTATGGCCGACAAGGGCATGATCAAGTTGAGCATTGTAAAGCTGATGCCAGACGGAACGGTTAACCTTGCCGATCTCGAAGAAATCCTCCAGAAAAACGAACGTTCATTTGTGTCGCTCATGCACGCGAATAACGAAATCGGAAATCTTCTTCCGCTGAAACATACAGGTGAGATCTGTAAAAAGTACAACGCGATTTTTCACTCTGATACTGTGCAGACGGTTGGACATTACGCAATTGATCTGAAAGACATCAATGTTCACTTTGTGAATTGTGGCGCACATAAATTCCACGGTCCAAAAGGTGTTGGATTCATTTATGTGAAAAGCGAAATTCATGTAGCACCACTTATTTTCGGTGGAGCGCAGGAACGCAACATGCGCGGCGGCACAGAAAACGTTTACGGCATTGTTGGTCTCGCGAAAGCTATGGAGATTGCTTACCGCGATCTGGAAAAACACCAGAACGACATTCTCGCCCTCAAGAAGTACATGATCGATAAGCTGGAAAATGCGTTGCCGGGCGTTACGTTCAACGGCGATGCAAAAGGAAATTCATTGTACACTGTGCTCAACGTTTGCCTGCCTCCAACGGACAACGCTGAGATGTTGGTGTTCAATCTCGATATCAATGGCATTGCGGCTTCTGCAGGCAGTGCATGTTCATCCGGAAGTAATGTTGGTTCACACGTGTTACGTGCGATAGGAACCGACATGACGCGTCCTTCAGTGCGATTCTCTTTCAGCAAGTACAACACGAAAGAGGAAATCGACTACACTGTGGTGAAACTGAAAGAGATGTTTCCGGTTCCTGTTAAGAGCTGATTGCAACTGCAGGCGTCCATGATAGGATAATTTAATAATAGAATGATAGGATTGAGAGGCCTGGTAGAAATATCAGGTTTCTTTATTTACATGAAATTGAAAGGTTTCGCCGGTCACCGTAACTCACATTTTGTATATTTAATAGTATAGCGGCGAACATTACAGCCCGGATAAAAGCAAACCCATGAAGAAGTTTCTATTACTTTTTGTTGGCTTACAGGCCGGAATTATTTTGCTGAATGCAGGCACTAATGATTCACTGGTCGCTGAATATTCCAGTAAGGCGAATCAGACGACGCTTTCTTTCGAAGAAAATAAAGGTCAAGTACACGATCAGAATTATCAGGCGCGGCCCGATGTATTGTTCAGCGGACAGGACGGGGATATGGTATTTCACCTGAAGAGTAATGGTATTAGTTACCAGTTGAGCCGGGTGGATAGTTGGAAAGATGCTGAAGATTTACGCACGGGCCCGCTAACAACCAGTATTGGTATGCAACCGCGCAAAACCCCTGATCAGATTACGCTTTACCGTTTGGATTTAAACTGGGTGAATGCCAACACAAAAGTGCTGGTCAAACCGGGCAATTGTGTGCCGTCGTACAACAATTATTATTCAACGACTTGTCCCGATGGCGCGCTGCATGTCCGGAGTTACGAAAGTGTAACGTACAGCAATTTGTACAGTGGAGTTGATTTGAAATGGTACCAGAAAGACGGTCACTTAAAGTACGATTACATCGTAGCGCCACATGCCGATTACAAGCAGATACAATTGCAGATTGAAGGTGCAGTTAGTATCAGCATTAACGCACAGGGCGAACTGGTCATTGAAACTCCGTTGGGACAAATTATTGAGGAAGCGCCATTTGTAACACAAGGTACCCGTAAGTTGATGAGTAAATGGGTTGTGCAGAACAACACCGTGAGTTTTTCTATTGAAGGTAGTAACCCGAATGAAGAATTGATCATTGATCCCGCAGTTCGTACATGGGGAACCTATTACGGGGGAAACTGGTATGAATCAGTTTATTCTTTCTGTGCGTGCGACGCTATTGGAAATGTTTACTTGTCGGGAGGCACTTCCAGTGGAACTGCAATTGCCACTTCAGGTGGTCACCAGGCGACATTTCCCGGCGGAATCAGTGCATACCTCGTAAAGTTCGATAACGGAGGAGTACGCATGTGGGGAACTTATTATGGATCGGGACTTGAAACAGGGGCAGCCTGCGCAACGGATGGAAGTGGAAATGTTTACCTGACCGGCTCTACTGCTTCTTCTGTTGGCGTGGCTACAGCTGGAAGTCATCAAAGTGTATTCTCTGGTTTTGAAGATGCATTTCTTGTGAAGTTCGATGGAGGTGGAGTGCGCCAGTGGGGTACCTACTATGGTGGACCGGGTGGGCAGACAGTAGGATGGTCATGTACTGTTGATGGAAACGGCGACGTATACATGGCCGGTATGACTGAAGTGAATACCGGTACTTCAATTGCGACTCCGGGGAGCCATCAAAGCGTACACGGCGGTGATTTCTATGATGTATTTCTTGTAAAGTTCAGCAGTTCCGGAGTGCGGCAATGGGGAACTTACTATGGAGGTATCGGTGACGACCGTGTCGGTCAGTGTATAGCCGATGCGAGCGGGAATGTTTACATGGCCGGATATACCAGCACATATGTTGGAACTGCAATTGCCACTATTGGCAGTCATCAAAGCACGAGTAATGATGGAATCTGGCATGATGCATTTCTCGTGAAATTCAATAGCGCAGGGGTGCGACAGTGGGGAACTTACTATGGCGATGTTGAGTTTGATGTAGCTTTTTCCTGTACGGTTGATGTAAATAGTGATGTGTACATGTCCGGGTATTCACGAAGCTGGGAAGGCATAGCTACTTACGGCAGTCATCAGGATTCCCTTGTAGCAATTTGGCCAAACGGGGATGGGTTTCTGGCCAAATTTAATAGCTCAGGTGCTCTTCAATGGGCGACCTATTATGGCGGATCACAAGGTGCAGAAGGTGAGTCATGTGTGACAGATGCAAGCGGCAATATTTTCGTGACCGGAACCGCGGGAGCAGATACAGGTACTGTTATTGCTACACCTGGAAGCCATCAGTTGGTGCACGGAGGCGGAGTCCTTGATGTTTTTTTAATGAAGTTCAATAGTGCCGGTGTGCGCCAATGGGGAACTTATTACGGAGGTGCGGGTGATGATTATGGCTATTCCTGCGCAATCGATGCAAGTGGGAGTGTTTATATATCTGGCAGTGTTGACTCCACTTCGGTGAATGGAATTGCCAGTGTAGGCGCACACCAAACTACACATGGAGGATGGAGAGATAACTTTCTCGCGAAGTTCGATGGGTGCCTCATACCTGTCAATGTCAGTTTGAGTTCACAGACTAACCTCGATTGTAGTGGCGACACAAACGGTTCTGCAACAGTTGCCGCGAGTGGCGGTTCCGGATTAACTTATTCCTGGTCACCTTCAGGGGGAACTTCACCAACCGCCAATGGATTATCAGCTGGATATTATACTTGTACAGTGACTAACAGTTGTGGCAATCTGAATACACACACCGTTGAGATTACGGAACCGCCTTTGTTAATTCCAGATGCCAGTTCAACCAATATTCTCTGTAACGGCGGGTCTGCGATTGTTATAGTTAGTGCATCAGGAGGTGTTCCATTATACGCGGGCACCGGTTCATTCAGCGTAGTGGCAGGAACCTATTCGTACACCGTAACAGATGCGAACGGTTGTACATCCACAACCACCATTACGGTTATGCAGCCTCCCGTAATATCCACTTCGCAAACTGTTTCAATTTGTAGTAATGACTCGTTGATTATCGGTTCGAGTGTTTACTACAATTCCGGTTCATATACTGATGTTTTGACAGCTGCCAATGGATGCGACAGTACTGTCACCACAAATCTTACGGTGAATCCAGCGATTACCTCATCGCAAACTATTTCCATATGTAGTAATGATTCTCTGGTTGTCGGCTCAAATGTTTACTACAGTTCCGGTACGTACAATGATTTTTTGACATCTGCCAATGGGTGCGACAGTACAGTCACTACAAACCTCACGGTGAATCCTGCGATTGCCGCATCGCAAACGATCATAATATGTAGTAATGACTCATTGGTTGTCGGTTCTAGTGTTTATTACACTGCCGGTACATACACCGATGTTTTAATTTCTGCCAATGGATGCGACAGTACGGTAACCACGAATCTCACGGTGAATCCGGCTGCTTCCTCATCACAAGCAATTTCGTTATGCAGTGGAGATTCCATTATTGTCGGCTCGAGTGTTTACTACAGTTCCGGTACGTACAATGATGTTTTGACATCTGTTAACGGCTGCGATAGTACAGTCACCACAAATCTCACGGTGAACCCGGCGATTGATGTAACAACTACGCTCAATATCATCACCATTACCGCAAATCAAAGTGCGGCAACCTATCAGTGGGTCGACTGTAATAACGGTAATCAGCCTATCGCAGGAGCAACAAGTCAATCGTTTACGCCCGTGGTAAACGGTGGTTATGCAGTAATTGTTACACAAAGTGCGTGCAGCGATACTTCTGCCTGTGTAGTGATTCTTTCGGTTGGCACATCGTCGTATTCAACAGTGCCGACGGTGAATGTCTATCCGAACCCAAGTACAACCGGAGATTTTATTCTAAAACTTGACAGGTCAGCTGCAATCTCTGTTACCGATGCGCGGGGAAGAGATGTCTTCGCTGCGACATACAGTGCTGGTCAACATGATCTCCACCTTGAAGAATTGAGCGACGGAGTTTATTTTCTGGTGCTACACGATGCATTGGGAATAACAACGCAAAAATTGATCATCGGCAGATAAAAATTGAAGTCGTCTGTTTTAGACTTTTCAGGTAAAATAACTGACCTGTGTAGTCTCACCCATAAAATTCAGCAAGTACAGCACGAAAGAAGAAATCGATTACACGGTTGTGAAGCTGAAAGAGATGTTTCCGGTTCCGGTCAAGGGATGATTGCGTGGTGTCGGGATCATATCCCGACACCACGCATTC
>CAYUTR010000348.1:0-5280 GCA_964447465.1 uncultured Chryseobacterium sp. | reverse complement strand
CTCAACGCAGCTTCTGCAGATTACAAGAAAGCGCTTGAGCTTGACCCACAGTTCACGAGTCCCGCACTAGCGCTTGATCGGATCACCAAGTAGTGATTACGCGATATCTTCCGGTATACGCTTGTAGATTCTGTCTTCATACACACGTACCGCATCAGCAATTTTTTTCTGTGCTGTTATGATTTCTTCCGCATGCATGTAAACGTCATTGGAATGAGATGGATGAATTACGTCAAGCCTGGCTTGAACTCCATTGAGTAAATGTAATTCTGTGCTGTCGATTTCGTAGATCAGGCGAACCTTTGGTTCGTTTGCAGTTTCATTCTCACTTGCCTGTCCCAGAGCTGCAATTTTGTTGGCGTTGTGCGCAATTGTCATGATCGTGTTCATTGGTGCATGAATTAAGTTGAATAGTGACAGGGAAGGTCAAAACCCATGCCTCCGGAACCCAAAACTGAAGTGCGAATTGTACACTTCATAAAATCAGTCAGTTTCAGATTGAGACTTTCGGAAAAGGTGCAACAATTCATTTTCGGATTGGGAAATGAATTCCCCACTTTGTTGCGGGATTCACCAGCGGGAAACTCCACATTTGGCAAATTCAACAGAATCCGGAAATGGGCAAATCCATTCACAGATTCACACTACAATTCCTCAATTATCCTGCCAGTACAAATACGTTTCACTCTGCAATGAAAATGGCATTGTTTTGTAGTGCACTTGCGTATGAAGATTTGCCGGACTACATATCACATCAACACATACATCATCCACGACGACGGAAAGTTTCCGAACAATCCCTCATTGCCTGTGGTTCATTACAAATCGCTGCTGAAAATGCCAAACTGGTTTGCAGCCCGAAAAATCAAAAATCATTTTGCACTGAACGGCTGGAACAATTCCTGGAAAGGAACAATTTTCGATTTTCAGCATTACCACAGTTCGGCACATGAAGTGCTTGCGGCATATTCCGGAAGTGCGTTTCTGATTCTCGGTGGAGAGAATGGAAGAAGAATACAATTTGAAACCGGTGATGTGCTGGTAATTCCTGCGGGCGTTGCGCACATGAAAATTCATTCTGATGAACGGTTGCTTTGTGTGGGTGCTTATCCGGAAGGGCACAGTTTTGATTTACTCGTAGGACAGGAAGGAGAACGTCCAGGTGCCGACAACAGAATTCAGGCTGTTGCACCCCCGAAAAAAGATCCTGTATTCGGTGTTGATGGTGAACTCATGTTTCAGTGGAAAGGATACAGAGAAACAGCATAACAATTGCCCACATTCTAAACCTGTTTGATAACCCCAATCAACATGGCGAATCCCAATAGACACATCGGCTGCTCCGGGTATTATTATTCTTCATGGAAGAATCAGTTTTATCCGCAGGGCCTTCGTTCAGCGAAATGGCTTGAACATTACAGTACAATTTTCAATACGGTAGAACTGAACAGCACATTTTACCGTCAACCTCAATTATCTGCACTGAAGAGATACGCAGCTGCAGTTCCTGATGGCTTTACGTTCGCAGTAAAGATGAGCCGCTATATCACGCATGTGAAACGTCTCGCATATTCCGGCGAAGAAATAGCAGCGTTCCAGGATTTAATTTACAATGGACTGCAGGACAAATTGGGCGCATTTCTGTTTCAGCTGCCCGGCTCATTTAAGTACGGGGCTGAGAATATCGAACATGTTCTTGCAAATGTTCCGTCGGGACCGCAAAACGTAATTGAGTTTCGCGACAAATCGTGGTGGAATGACGATACGAAAGAAGCGCTGGAACGGCAGAGCATTACTTTCTGTAATGTTGATTATCCCGGTATGGACGTTCCTGTGATGACGAGTTCTGATGTGTTTTACCTGCGAATGCACGGCAACCCGATTTTGTTTAAGTCGCGATACACGATTGCCGATCTTGAAAAGTTTGCAGCTGCAATCCCAAAATCCTGTCAGGAACAATTCATCTATTTCAATAATACCTGCTTCGATGGTGGATACTCCAATGGAAAAGAGATGAATGAAATTCTCGGCCGTAAAAAAAGTAAAGTGTATGCCTGAAGGTCCGTTCCTGGTCATATTGTGCGAGCTGCTCTCAAAGTTCGAGGGCCGGAAAGTGCAGCTTTATAAAAACGGAAAGAAATCAACTAAAAAAATGGTGTTATGAAATCGCACAAAATAGGAATCAAAGGGTTATGGCCCGTTACAAAGGACACCGTGAAAGCCTGGAATGCTGCAGATCCGTTTCGTCAGAGCGCGGTGATTGCGTATTACGCGATTTTCTCAATGCCTGCTTTGCTTGTAATTATTATTGCGTGTGCCGGACTTGCATTCGGAGAGGAAGCTGTAACGGGAGAAATTTCCCGTCAGATCAGTACTGCAATGGGTGAAGAAACATCCAAACAAGTGGAGGAGATCATTGCTAAGGCCGGCGAAAAGGAAAGCTCCATATGGGCGACCATCATCAGCATATTCACTTTATTCATCGGTTGTACCGGAGTATTTGCACAGCTTCAGGCATCGCTTAACCAGATTTGGGAAGTAAAAGTAGATGCGAAGAAGAAATGGTTGCGGACGTTGCGTGATCGCCTGTTCTCGTTCGGACTTGTATTGGCGATTGGATTTCTCATGTTGGTTTCACTAGTGCTCACAGCAGGGCTAAGTGCATTCAGTGAGTGGATCAGGGCCAGTATGCCCGATATGATGCTTGTATTGTTTTACATTCTGAACTTCGTCGTTTCGTTTGGCGTAATTACCGTGTTGTTTGCAATGATGTTCAAAGTCCTGCCCGATGCGCAGGTTCGCTGGAGAAACGTGTGGATAGGAGCAGCAGTAACAGCAGCCCTTTTCACACTTGGTAAATTTCTGCTGGGAATTTATTTCGGGAAAGCTGATCCGGGATCAGCCTACGGTGCTGCAGGTTCCATTGTACTTATTATGTTGTGGGTTTCTTATTCATGTATGATTGTTTTTCTGGGGGCAGAATTCACGAAACAGTACACGTTGGCCAAAGGAGACGAAATTATCCCGAGAAAAGACGCGCATCTTGTAGAGGCAGATGAGAATAAGAGGGAAATTCGGGAGAAGAAAGAAGCTACACGCTGAAGTGTTTTGATCGCCAAGACGCGGGGACACTGAGTCATTGCGAGCTTTCCCGATAGCTATCGGGAGAAGCAATCTCGTGAGCCACGATTCTTGGCAGGTAAGATTCACTTCAGCTTACCGTGGCGATTGCTCCAACCGCACTCACAATTCCGTCACTGATCGAATCCTTGAATCATTGAAAGGATAGATGAAGTATAATTGTATAGAGAATACATGAATACACATACAATAAGTTTGGTCGGGAGAAGAAATGTCGAGCATTTCGAATTCTTGTCCACCAAACACAAAAAAAGGGTGTCAATTTATTGATACCCTTTTTTACTTCTGGTATTGTCACGCTCCCAACTTCTTCAACACCTTTCCCAAATCAATCCCTTTTCCTAACACTTCTTTAAATGCTCCCGGATTTTTCTCAATACGTTTCAATGCATTGTGGATGTTGAAATCTGTCGGAGTTAATCCCGGTTTTACTTCTGTCCACTTCAATGGCATGGAAACAGGTGCGCCGTCTTTCGGACGTAAGCTGTAAACAGAAGAAATGGTTTGTCCCCGGCGATTCTGCAGGTGATCGAGATAAATCATTTTTGACCCGCGTTTTTTGAGATTGCGGATCAACGTAGTGGTGTCGGGCAATTCTTCCTGAGCCATCATGCAGATGATATGAGCAAAGTCTTTGATCTGGTCGTAAGAATATTTCTTTCCGGTAGGAATGTAAATGTGCAAACCGGTTGCGCCGGACGTCTTAATGTAACAGTCGGCGCCGGCACGTTTGAGAATGCCATGTACAACACGTGCAGCATCAATCACCTGGTTGAATGTGTTTCCATCTGATGGATCAAGGTCAACCACTACATAATCGGGCTTAGCGAGTTTAGGAACACTCGAATGCCACGGATTGAGTTCAATGCAGCCGAGGTTGTTGAGATAGGTGAGGGTAGGCTGATCGTTGCACAGAATGTAATCGATGTCTTTGTTGCCCGACTCCGAATGCACTTTTACACTCTCAACGAATGAAGGTGCTTCATCGCCGGCATCTTTATGATAGAATCCAGCGTCTTTGATTCCATTCGGATTGCGTTTGAGTGATTGAGGTCGGCCCTTCAGGAAAGGAAGTATATACTTCGATACACTGATGTAGTAATTGATCACATCGCCTTTGGTGATTCCTTCATCGGGCCAAAACACTTTTTGCAGATTGGTAACGCGTACTTTTGTTTTACCAAATGCGAGTTCTTTTTCTTTTGAGGAATCGATGTCATCATCACTTTTTTTCTTCACACTGTTATTTGCGGATCGGCTTTTGTTCTCAGTTCGCGCTGCTCCAGCCGTTTTTGCTTTTGATTTCGTCTTCGGTCGCACTGGTGTTGTAGCTGCCATGGTTATGTCTTTCGCTTTTTTGTCTTTCCGCAATCTCAGAAATACCGGGTGACGCAGACTTCCTTCCCGCGTGCGTTCGGTGAATTTTACTTCTGCCACCAGAACAGGTTTTATCCAAGTTGCAGGAGTATTGGTCTTCACGCTTTCTGCAAACGGAGACTTCTTTGTTACCAAAGGCAACATTTTTTTATACAAATCAAGCAGTCCCTTGGTGTCGAAACCCGTTCCGGTGTGACCGATGTATTTCAGTTTTGTTCCATCCTTCACAGCAAGCACCAATGCACCGAAGTGTTGTCGCGAACCGGTGGGTTGGGTGAATCCTGCAATGATCACATCTTCCGTCTGCACATTTTTTATTTTCAGCCATTCCGAAGAACGACTGCCGATGTGATATAGCGAATCCGCCTTCTTCGCCATGATGCCTTCGAGATGTTGAAGTTGCGCTGCTTTAAAGAATGCAATGCCGTTCTCTACGATGTGATCTGAATATTTCACCACATCGCTTTTCTTCAGAAGCTTCTGCAGTTTTTTCTTGCGTTCGAGGAGCGGAAGTTGCGTAACATCTTTACCGTTGATAGATAAGACATCGAACACGCGATATTCCATCGGGTGCTGATCATCACTGCCGAAATATTGTAGGCGCTGAAAATCGGATTTACCATTTTCGTCTACAACGATGATTTCACCATCAAGCACAGCAGCGATACCCATTTTCTTCAGGGCGTCAGCAACATTAGGATAGGATGCATCAAACGTATTCCCATTACGCGAGTATAAACTCACTTTTGATTTGCGGACTTC
>CAYUTR010000347.1:0-5284 GCA_964447465.1 uncultured Chryseobacterium sp. | reverse complement strand
GATTACGTTCTTCATCATGCCGCTCTCGGTTCTGTTCCGCGTTCGATTGACAATCCGATTGCAACGCATGTGGTAAATGCTAACGGATTTTTGAATATGCTCGTTGCAGCACGCGATGCAAAAGTGAAGCGATTCATTTACGCGAGTTCGTCGTCTGTGTATGGCGACAATACCGATTCTCCGAAAAAGGAAGAGAATGTCGGACGTTCACTTTCTCCATACGCGGTAACGAAAAAACTCAACGAGCAATACGCAGCTGTGTTCGCTGATCTTTACGGAATGGATGTACTTGGCTTTCGTTACTTCAATATTTTCGGACCGCGACAAAATCCAACCGGAGCGTATGCTGCAGCTATTCCGCTTTTCATTGATGGGTTGCTGAATAACAAACCTGTTTACATCAACGGAGATGGTTTGCAGTCGCGTGACTTTACGTTTGTGAGCAATGTGGTAAAAGCAAATATGCTTGCACTAACTGCGCCTTCAGAAAAAGTCCGCGGACAGGTTTTCAATATCGCTGCGGGCGGATCAACTTCAGTGCTGGAGATATTCAACGCGCTGAAGAAGTTTTCGGGATCTTCAGTCGAGGCTACTCATCGCGAAGACAGAAAAGGGGAGATACGGAATTCGTGCGCGGATGTCGCGAAAGCGTCTGGTGCACTTGGCTATTCTGCGGAGATTCATTCGGAAAAAGGACTGGAATTGACCATAGATTGGTTCAAATCAGCGGTCTAAAGTTTATCCACAACCGTTCATAATTTCTCCTCGTTATTTCTCCGTGTCTCCGTGCCTCCGTGGTTAACTTAGGGCCACAAAATAACGTGCAGAATATGACGAATACAACCGACCGTTTTAACATTCGCAAAGTTGCCATCGAGCTTAGCATAGACGCCAAGCAGGTAACCTCCACCATAGAATTGCTCGACGAGGGCGCAACGATTCCCTTCATTTCCCGCTACCGGAAAGAAATGACCGGCTCGCTGGATGAAGTGCAGATTGCGAATGTGCGCGATCTCATGCAGCAGTATCGTGCACTTGAACAACGTCGTGAGTTTATTATCACTACGATTGAAGAGCAGGGAAAACTCACGGACGAATTGCGCGGCAAACTCGAAGGAGCCGACAACATTAACCAGCTGGAAGATTTATATCTGCCATACAAACCGAAACGCAAGACGCGTGCTACCATGGCGCGTGAAAAAGGATTAGAACCACTCGCATTGTTTCTTCTTGAGCAAAAATCAGGAAGTGTAGAAGCCAAAGCAGAAGAGTTTGTAAGCAAAGAGAAAGAAGTGGAAGATGCACATGCAGCTCTCGATGGCGCACGTGACATCATCGCTGAAATGGTGAGTGAAGATGCACAGACACGCGAATCACTTCGTAAGCTGTTCAAAGATTCTGCACTCGTGCGTAGTCGCGTGGTGGCAGGGAAGGAAGAAGAAGGAGAAAAGTTCCGCGATTATTTCAACTGGGATGAAAAGCTGATGAGTTGTCCTTCGCACCGTATGCTGGCAATGCGCCGAGGAGAGAACGAAGGTATTCTCATGGTTGATATTGCTCCGTTGGCTGATGATGCTCTCGAGGTATTGAACAAGCGTTGGATCAAAGCGAAGAATGAATCTGCAGAGCACGTACAGGCCGCTGTTCTCGGATCATACAAGCGATTACTGCAGCCTTCTCTCGAAACGGAATTCCGCCAGATGACGAAAGAACTGGCTGACGAAAAAGCGATCGACGTGTTCGCACAGAATCTTCGTGAGCTCTTGCTGGCTTCTCCGCTCGGACAGAAAATTGTTCTCGCACTTGATCCTGGATTCAAATCAGGATGCAAGGTGGTTGTTCTCGACAAGCAAGGAAAGCTGTTGGAACATTGTGTTATTTATCCGCACGTTCCTCAGCGGGAAGTGCGTGCATCAGAAGATACATTGTATCGTTTACTTGCGAAGTATCGCGTGGAAGCAGTTTCCATAGGTAACGGAACAGCAAGTCGCGAGACAGAAGAGTTTGTGCGTGCGATGACTGAAATTCCGAAAGACGTCATCATCACCATGGTCAATGAAAGTGGAGCATCTGTATATTCTGCTTCGGCGGTAGCACGTGAAGAATTTCCGGAACACGATGTAACGGTACGAGGAGCAGTTTCAATCGGCCGACGTTTGACAGATCCGTTATCTGAACTTGTGAAGATCGATGCGAAGTCAATTGGCGTTGGACAGTATCAGCACGATGTTGATCAGACTTTGCTGCAGAAAAAACTCGATGAAGTTGTTGAGTCGTGTGTGAATGCAGTAGGAGTAGAGCTCAACACTGCGAGTAAACAATTGTTGGCTTACGTTTCAGGAATCGGTCCTTCCTTGGCGAAAGCGATTGTTGACTACAGAAACGAAAACGGTCCGTTCAAATCGCGGAAGGATCTTTCAGAAGTTCCGCGTCTCGGAAGCAAAGCGTTCGAGCAGGCTGCAGGATTTTTGCGTGTAAGAAATAGCACGAATCCGTTGGACAAAAGTGCGGTCCACCCGGAGTCCTATCCTCTCGTAGAGAAAATGGCGAAAGATGTTGGAGCAACCATCGAGGAACTCATCGAGAGCAAAGAGAAGCGCAAACTCATCGACGCGAAAAAATATGTGAGTGATACGGTTGGTCTTCCAACACTCAACGATATCCTGAAAGAATTAGAAAAACCCGGTCGTGATCCACGGAAAGAATTCGAGATTTTCAAATTCCAGGATGGCGTAACCGAAATCAAAGATCTCCGCGAAGGAATGCGCCTGCCGGGAATTGTAACCAACGTTACGAACTTCGGTGCTTTCGTAGATATAGGAGTTCACCAGGATGGACTCGTGCACATTTCTCAATTGTCGGATACATTCGTTGATGATCCCAACAAGATTGTGAAAGTGGCGCAGAAGGTAATGGTCACTGTTACTGAAGTAGACGCTCAGCGCAAGCGAATTGCACTTTCTATGAAAGGCGAAAAACCTGCAGCGAAAAACACGGTGAAAGTTCCGATTCCGAAAACAGGAAATTCGAAACCCGCGCCCGGTGCGAAGAAATCTTCAGGCAACGATTGGGAAGATCAGTTGGCGGCGTTGAAGGGGAAATTCAGTTAAGGATGAGCCGTGGGCTGAAGCCTACGGTTATCGCTTTTGTCATTTTATTGAAGTGTGCAAAGGAGGTCTTGACGCATCGCGTCAGGACCTCCTTTGCACTTTACGTTGTACGTACAAAAGCGATAACCGTGGGGTTTACCCCACGGAGTAAAGTGTATTGTGTAACTTCGCTCTTACCCATGAGTTTCCTCTCACGTTTATTCAGCAGCGAAAAATCCGGCGAACCAGTTGATCTGGCAACGTTGGGTACCGACATGCATTCTCACTTCCTTCCTGGAATTGATGATGGTGCGAAGACGATGCACGATTCTGTGGAGATGATCACCACGATGGCCGAACTCGGTTATAAGAAGGTCGTTACTACTCCGCACATCATGGGTGATTTCTACCGCAACAATCCTGAAAACATCAATGCTGGATTGGAGCAAGTCAGAGCAGCGGTGAAAGCAGCAGGTGTTAACATCGAGATAGAAGCAGCCGCGGAGTATTATTACGACTTCGAAATGCAGAAGAAACTGGACAATGAAAAATTGCTTACGTTCGGCGACAACTATCTGCTGTTTGAAGTTTCATACATGAACTCACCCGACAATCTCGACGCTGTGATTTTCAAGATGCAGACGAGCGGATACAAACCTGTTCTCGCGCATCCGGAACGCTATCCATACTGGTTTCGCGACATGAATAATTTTGAGAAGCTGAAAGACAAAGGAGTTTTGTTTCAGCTCAATCTCAATTCACTTACCGGACATTATTCTCCCGAAACGGCGAAGATGGCCGTGAAGATGATCGACAATGGTTGGTACGAATTCACAGGAACGGATTGTCATCACACCGGTCATCTCGAATTGATTAAGAAAGTTCGGAGTGCTCCGGCGTTGCGGAAATTAATGGAGAGTGGAAAGCTGCTGAACAATACCTTGTGAATTTAATAACCACAATCTTCAGTGCAATTCAACATCCGCCGGTCTGTGTTTCTTCCAACGCTTGTGCGACCACAGCCAATATTCAGGTGTCGTACGAATATCATCTTCTAATAAGCGCGTTACTTTTTCCGTGATCTCTCCATACCCCGTTTCTTTTGGATGCGCTGTTACATCCACGAATTCCAAAAGGTAATGGCTCCGTTTTTCCTTCGTGATGCGCGCGTAAACAACGGGCTGGTCAAAATCCTTCGCCATTTTTTCGGTGCCGAAATTCACGCCCGTTTCCTGATTTAGAAAAGTCATCCAGTAACACTTGTTTTCATTCGGTGGCGACTGATCAATGGCAAATACAATTGCGGACAAAGTTTTTCGTGGAGAATTGTAAAACTCTTTTACATCAGTACGTGGAAGCATGTAGGTATTGTACTCACCACGTTTTTTTCTCAGTTTACGATCCATGTATTTGTTCGAGAGTGGCTGGTAAATGACCACAGCCTGGTGACGGATATACAGGTTCAGTCCGGTAAGAAAAAGTTCCCAACTGTTGTAATGTCCAACGGCGATGATCACATCTTTTCCTTCATCGTAATATTTCCGGAGCAATTCAGGATTTTTGCAACGCAGGTGTGCGCGTATCTCATCTTTGGTAATGGTGAAAACACGGAATCCGTCAACGAATACATCCCCAAGATGTTTGTAGAACGCTTTCGCAATCCTTTTTCGTTCCTCATCTGATTTTTCGGGAAAGGAATTCCTCAGGTTTACACCAACTACTTTTCGTCGGTAACCAATTACGTGATAAAGCATCAAGAAAATGAACCCTGAAACAGCATTGCCAAACCGATAGGGAAGCACGGAAAAGAGCAATATCAACGGAAGAAGGAAGCAGTAAGCGATGAACTGCATAGAAAGTCAAAGATAGCCAATCAGTAGGCAGTTGGATAGTAGGCAGTAGGCAGTCAAAAAAAAGGCTTTTTGTGTCGCGAACTGACCACTGAACTGCCTACTGCCTACTGAATTACTGCCTACTTTTTTTTCTTACCTTTACGCTTCCTGCATCAGCGGGACGAATAAAGTTCCTGCCCCGGCGGGATAACCATCACAAACTATCATGGACCACGAAGTAGTAGGCACCACAGGAATGGAATACAATACCGGACTCCCGATTATGGGAATTTCGGAGTACGGACGTAACGTACATCGCATGATCGATTATTGTCTTACCCTTACCGACAAAGAAGAAAGAAC
>CAYUTR010000346.1:0-5327 GCA_964447465.1 uncultured Chryseobacterium sp. | reverse complement strand
GTTGGTTGCACTTCAATAACGTGATCAGGCCAGAGTGTACCGTTGTAATTTGACCCAGCTGCGGTTGAAGAAGCAGCATTCTTCAATTCGTAAGCAATGATCATAACATTTCCATTTGGCAAACCACAAATATCATGGTGAGCACAAACTGTCGTTGTTGAATAAGTATAATCCCACAACATTGCTCCGTTCCAATCCACTTTCTGCACACGACCAGACATGCCGCCTCCAGAAAAAACACTATTTGTTACATCAACGGTACGAAGTAAAACTCCGCTGGGTAACATATAATTCGAATAAGCAGTCGTTCCGGATAATCCCGTCCAACTATGGTACACCGCATTAGTTGTATCACGGAGACGAACTGTGGTGCTGGCTCCTATACCAACTAATGTGTAATTGCCCCATTGCTGAGCACTAAGAGTTGCAAATCCTGCTATACAGGATGCGAGAAGAAATAATTTTCGGCCAGGATATTTCATCAGCGTTGATTTTGAACCAAAGGTTAACAAACCATTAAGGTAATGGAAATTTAAGAGGTAAAAATCGCGGATTTGTCGGGTGATTAACCTTTTGTAAAATATACTATACAACCGATTAAACCTTCACCATTCATGTCAGTCTGAGAGCATTTCGACAACCTTGAACATATGTTTAGGCCTGCTTGTAGACCGCGAAGAAATCGTCCTCGTAACTCGCACCCAACGGTACCTGGACATTTGGCAGACACACTGTTTTATTGCGAACAGATTCGATCTTATTCAGCGGAACAATGAAGGATCGATGCACTCTGAAAAAGCCAGCTGCTGGCAGCCGCTCGAGCACTTTTTTCATGGTCATTCGTGCAACAATCATCTTACCTGTATCAAGGTGAATCTTGATGTAATCATCCAACCCTTCGACGTAAGCAATGTCGGTGAAGTTTACTTTGATCAAGCTGTAATCTGCTCGCACGAGCATGTGTGTCGAAACTTTGTCTTCGGATGCTCGCATCAGTTCGGCAAGTTGTTTTACTTTATCCACCGCCTGAACAAATCGCTCAAATGAAAATGGCTTGAGGATGTAATCGGCCGCTTTCAGGTTGAATCCTTCTACAGCAAATTCGCTATGGGCAGTAGTAAAAATAACCTGTGTGTTTTCCGGAACTTCTTTAAATAATTCAAGTCCGGAAACAGAAGGCATTTTTATATCCAAAAAAACCAGATCGACAGGAAATTTCTTCAGGTGACGGATTGCTTCCGTTGGTTTGGTGAATGTCTTTTGCAGATCGACCATTCCACAGCGCGATGCAAATTCTTCGATTACCATCAGCGCAGGTGGTTCGTCGTCAATTGCTATTGCAGTAAGCTTCATAGTTCAATTTCTAAGTTGACGAGGTACTCCTTATCAAATCGTCCGGAACTCAGCTTGTGCTTTCCCGGATAACCCATTTTCAAACGTTGCGAAACATTGTCCATACCGTGACCGCTTTTGTATTCGTCACTGTAATCGACGCGGACAATCTTGTTCTTTACAAACATAGTCAATCGTTCGTGTGTGATGGTAATTGTAATCACAATCTCGCTTTCTTCCTCCGGATTTACGCCGTATTTGAAGGCATTCTCCACGAATGGAATCATAATCAGGGGCGCAATCTGCTTGGTACCGGACTCGCCATTCACCGTATAAAGGATGTTTACCGTTTGTGCGAGGCGGATTTTCTGCAAGTCAACGTAGTTCTGCACATAATTCATTTCCTTGTGCAGCGGAACTTTTTCATTGTGTGCTTCTGTTGTTACATATCGCATCATTTCTGAAAGCTTCACTACTGCTGTTGGCGTATGTTCCGAACGGGTGATCGCCAATGAGTAAATACTGTTCAGCGTATTGAACAGAAAATGCGGATTGATCTGCGCCTTCAGGTAAGACAATTCGGCATCAAGTTTATCACGCTCAGTTTTACGAAGACGTGCAGTGATGGTCAACAGAAGGGCTACGGAGATTACAATTCCGAATCGAAGAATGTTACGTTCAACACTACGCATGAAAGGTGGACCATCTGGTCGTGGAATTCCGGGTTCCTGGCCCTGAGGCGGTGTTGGAGGCTGACCTTCCGAGTGTAGCGGAGGTTTTCCTTTCACCAATTGCGGAATACCAACAACAGCTGAAAAACACAGAACAGCACACACTGCGAAAATGATGTACTCCTTCGTGTGAAAGAATTTTGGAATAAGGTAATAGTAGTTGAGATAAAATACACCGAGCAACAGAACGTAGCTCAAAAGATCGCGCTGAAATCCTCCCACCTGAACGAAATCAAAACTCAGGTTGAAGTCCGGAGAAAAAATAACGGGCACCGAGAGAAAGCACAGTGACCCAATGATGTGAAGTAAAATTCTGCTTGTGCGTGATTTCATGGAATAGTTTCGCCTTAATAAAGGTAAGCAGGCAGCCTTGTTAGCCAAACAAGTGCGGTATTGGGGCCTGAAACCGAGGTTAACTTTTCCAAAGTTTGGCAAGTCAGCTGAATTGGCGACAATGTCAAAGAGTTCGAAGGAACATTCGTCAGACTTTGGAAAAGTTCTCCTTAAAAGTCGGCGGCAAGCGGTGGAAAGCCTTGAAATTCTCCACATCACCAAACCAGTCAATCACTTGCTTTTCTGATTCACAACTACAGGTCACAATTGAATTGTACGACGAGAAACTCCACCCTTCCGGTTTGTCACACAATCTCGCTTCAACAGGATTATTATGAATATAGTGCACCAGTTTTTTCAAATACAATTCGTCATTCACTGGCTTCCGTTTGTAGTTCTTCATAAACAAACTTCCCATCCGGTGTTGCTGTTTATTGAATGATTGCGAATACGAACTGAAAAGATTGCTGAACTGCTTACTGATGAACTTCTCCGGGTCAGATTGAAATTTCAACAATAGCTTCGATCCGTCTTTCAGTGCAGATTCTGCCAGGTGCTGAGAAATTGCTTCTATACTCTTCACTTGAAGCAAATAATGAATGTGATTGGGCATTAAACAGTAGCAATAGGTCGTTACAAATGGAGCGACGTATTTCTTATACTTAGCTTGGAAGAAGATAAAATTGTTCTTTGTTAAGAAAAGCTTCTCCGAACCGTTGGCACGATTGTACACATGGTAGTAGTGTGTCGGCTCCAGAGGGATCATTGAACTAAACTAGGGAATTTACCATAAAAGGGCGCGGTTGCAAAACTTTTCCAAAGTTTGACGAAGGATACCTTCAAATCTTGTGATACCGCGTTTGACTTCAAGGTTATCGCTAAACTTTGGAAAAGTTTACCGCTACTTCGAGAGGTACAGATTCCGCTCAGAATAAATCGTGTGGAAAAACTCATCGTGAAGATCATCAATGAAGTAAATCGCTTCACCTGTTGATTTCATTTCCGGACCAAGTTCCTTCTGAATATCCGGGAACTTCTCGTAAGAGAAAACGGGAATCTTGATTGCGTAACCGTGCTTGCGCGGATTGAATTTGAAGTCTTTTACTTTCTTCTCGCCGAGCATCACTTTTGTTGCATAGTTCACATACGGTTCGTCGTACGCTTTCGCAATGAATGGAACTGTACGTGATGCACGTGGATTCGCTTCTATGATGTACACAACTTCGTTCTTCACTGCAAACTGAATGTTGATCAGCCCAACAGTTTTGAGCGCAAGTGCAATTGTCTTCGTGTGCTGTTCAATCTGCTTCATCACATTCTCCGAAAGATCGAAAGGTGGAAGAACCGCGAATGAATCGCCGGAGTGAATTCCCGCTGGCTCGATGTGCTCCATGATACCAATGATGTAAACATCCTTTCCATCACAAATTGCATCTGCTTCTGCCTCGATTGCACCTTCAAGGAAATGATCGACCAGAACTTTATTTCCCGGAATATCATTCAGCAGTTTCACAACGTGCTCTTCGAGTTCCTGTTCGTTGATCACAATCTTCATACTTTGTCCACCGAGAACGTATGAAGGACGAACCAGCAATGGGAATCCAAGTTCACGCGCCAGCGCAATAGATTCTTCTGCGTCTTCAATAACCGCAAACTTCGGATAAGGAATGCCGCACTCTTTCAGCAAATTAGAGAAGCTTCCACGATCTTCTGCAAGATCGAGTGACTTGTAATCTGTTCCGATAATCTTGATTCCGTACCGCTCCAGTTTCTCCGCAAGCTTCAATGCAGTTTGTCCGCCGAGCTGTACAATTACACCTACCGGATTTTCGTGCTTGATGATTTCATAAATGTGTTCCCAGAAAACCGGCTCGAAATAGAGCTTGTCTGCAACATTAAAATCTGTTGAAACTGTCTCCGGATTGCAATTGATCATGATGGTTTCATAACCGCATTCTTTCGCGGCGAGAACTCCATGCACACACGAGTAATCGAATTCAATTCCTTGTCCGATACGATTTGGTCCTGAACCAAGCACCACAACCTTTTTCTTATCACTACGTACCGATTCATTCTCTGTTTCGAACGTAGAATAATAGTACGGCGTGCGTGCTTCAAATTCTGCAGCGCAGGTATCAACCAGTTTGTAAACGCGATTGATTCCGAATTCTTCAGAACGCTTGTTGTAAACTTCACTTTCGAGGCAACGCAAGAGATGAGCCACCTGGCGATCAGCATAACCTTTCTGCTTCGCTTCGTACATCAGGTCTTTCGTGATGTTACCGATGTTGTATTTTTCAATCTCGCGTTCGAAAATAACCAGCTCCTCAATCTGTGAAAGGAACCAGTGATCAATACGCGTGAGCTTGTGAATCGTCTTCAAAGAAATTCCAAGCTTCAGCGCATCATAAATCATAAACAAACGATTCCATGATGGACGCTCCAATCCGGCAAGCAGTTCCTGCTGATTGGTGTTTTCTTTTCCGTCGGCACCAAGTCCGTTACGTTTGATCTCGAGACTCTGTGCAGCTTTCTGCAAAGCTTCCTGGAAAGAGCGGCCGATTGCCATCACCTCTCCTACCGACTTCATCTGGAATCCGAGTTCGCGATTAGTTCCTTTGAACTTGTCAAAGTTCCAGCGCGGAATTTTTACGATCACGTAATCGAGAGTAGGCTCGAAGTAAGCCGAAGTGCTCTGCGTGATCTGGTTCATCAGTTCATCGAGGTGATAACCAATTGCAAGCTTCGATGCAATTTTTGCAATGGGATAACCCGTTGCTTTCGATGCAAGTGCAGAAGAACGTGATACACGTGGATTGATTTCAATCGCGATGATGTCTTCCTGGTTATCGGGACTCACAGCAAACTGCACGTTACAACCACCTGCGAAGTTTCCGATAGAGCGCATCATCTTGATCGCGAGTGTACGCA
>CAYUTR010000345.1:0-5333 GCA_964447465.1 uncultured Chryseobacterium sp. | reverse complement strand
CATCTTTAGCAGCAGAAATGATTACAACCATGTAGCCGTTCTTCACGGCGTGCTGTATGGCATGTGCATCGCGGGCAAAAACAGTACGTGCAACAGAAGCATCCGAGAGAAAAGTGATTTTCCCGTCAGTGAGCACACCGTCAACGTCAAATGCAAAAGCCTTGATCTTAGTCAGCTTTGTTTTGAAATTTTCAATCACTCCTGGATATCCTTCGAAAGTTTCTTGTAAAGCTTAGCCGTATCAAGCTCAAGCATCTTTTCGTGGCGTGCAATTGTTTTCTTATCCATGCGAACAGCAGGCCCGGTTTGTGCATCCCGTGGATCTATATCTACAATCTTGAATGCTGTTTCAAGTATCAATGGCTTGAGGATTTCAAAAGGCAGCTTCTCTTCGTCGAGAATATCCTTTGCAATCGCAAACATGTGATTCGAGAAATTATTCGCGAATACTGCAGCGAGGTGAACGACCTCCCTTTGGTCTGAATTGAGCAGGTAAGCGTTCTTGCTGATTCCGCCTGCACATTCCATCAGGTCTTCTACAACCTGCTTGTTAGATGCTTCGATGCAGATTGCATAAGCGTTCACCGTTACTTTCGTTTCCTTGGAGAACGACTGCAATGGATAGAACACGCCATGTGCTTTGAACTTCTTCAATGCGCTCATGGGAATACTTCCCGAAGTGTGCACAACAGTTCCTTTCACATCCGGCATTGCTTTCGCAACTGCAGCGATTGCGTCATCCGGAACGCAGATCACATACATGTCTGCGTCTTTTTTGACTTTGGTAATATCTACGATGGAAGTCTTCGAGAACTTCTTTTTTGCATCGGCTTTCGTTTTGCGAACCGTCTGGATGATGCTGGCACCTGCATTGGTAAATTCTGCCGACAAATGTGTTGCTACATTTCCTGCGCCAATGAAAACAACCTGCAATCCCTGCAAGGGTTTTTTCTGTTTTTTCATTCGATATTATTTTTCAATTGAACTCATGAATTCATGAATTCAATTTAGGGTTTTTCCTGCGGGACTTCCGCCACAGGCTCAGATTTATTGACGCGTAATCGTTCCAACAAGGCGATAAATGTTCCGGCTATCATAACAAGACATCCCAGCCAAAGTACGTTGATGGCCGGGAACTCAGATACTTCCAGCACCACAAAGTCGGCTTTCTTTGAAATCATGACGCTGCTGTAGACATCGATCTTGCCGTCTTCAGGACGAACTTTCCAGAAAACCAGTTTCGTTCCGCTGATTGTATCTACAGCTTCCTGCTGACGTGTTGTGCCAGTCTCGCGGTTCGCAAAGTAGAGCGGAGTGATTGTCCTTCGGTTCATGTTGCGATCGATGAGCTCAAACGTGGCCTGCACACCAATCACATTTGTATCTGGAACGATAGTTGAATCCGTAACGCGAGAGATTCCTTTCAGAATGGCAATAGCGTTATCCGCGTAAATAGTATCGCCTACAGCAATCGTATTGTTGTTGGGCGCTTCGAACTCCTCGGCACCGGTACCTAAATTTATAGGCCGTTCGAGTGAAGTTCTCGGTACAAACTTTACGAAGGAGTAAATATCCTTGTACCAGAAGTGTTTCGTGTCTGGTTCTGGAGCATCTCCGCTGAATTCGTTCTTCTGGATGAAAGGACTCAGACGAAATTTTTTCTCGCCGGCGTGAAAACCATTCTTTTCAAAGAAGTCGATGTGGAAGTGAACATAATCGGTTCCATTACGCACTTCCCATTCTTTTGCAGAATAAGTCACCATGTAATCGCCCATTGGCAACGTGTCGCCTCTGCGCAGATAAATATTTTCACCGTTGTTTGCATCCTGAATGAGGTTGCGCAGATCCATGTTTGATGTGTTCGCAGAAATGGTATCCTTTTTCGAAGTGGAAATCACTGCACCCAACATGAGTAATCCGAATCCAACGTGTGCGATGGAAGCACCGGCTTTGCGTATTCCGCCTTTGATGATACGGCGGAAGTATTCTATGTTGGAGAAGATGCTGAAGAAAATTCCGATTACGAGGAAAGAAAGAACTGCAAATAATTCACGTTTCTTTTCCGGCTGCATGCGCGACTCCGCATCCCAGTAAAAGAAAATTGCAAACGTGAGTCCCAATGCAATTGATGCACATAATGGCCAGAGAACGCCTTTCAACACATCCCAGAATTTGCTGTTGCGCCATTTGAAGAATTGGCCGACTCCCATGAGGATGACTACGAGAAGAAGGAATCCCGACTGCCACATGTTGTAGAAATGCGGTTTCTTCGGTGCTAATCTTCCGTTAAGCAGTGCTTCAGCATTTTCCTCGCTCAACACTCCCTGAATCTGCGTGATGCCGGAATGAAGTAAATCTGTTTTCAGAAACTTGTTGATCACAGGAGAAGATGTGTACCACGCAATTTGTCCTGCTGCAACAACAAGCACGAGCGAACCGATGAACATCCAGAATTCACGCGACCATAACTCTTCCTCTTTTTCTTCCCGGGGAAAATATTTGAAATAGGCGAAAATCAGAATTCCCAAAGACGCCGTAAGGAAGATGATCATCGCCGCAGCAGGAAAACCTTGCACGAACATCATCCACACAAAAACACAGACTGCAGTGTAAACAATTGAGATGATGTAGTTGCGCGAAAGAAAACAGATGCTCACCCATAGGAAGAAACACATGAATGCTGCGAGTTCCTGGTTGAGTCCTTCTTCTGTGAATGCGTGTACAGAACTTTCAGCAAGAATTCCGCTCTTCGTAAGGAAAGTGGAATAGACAATGAGCAGGAATGCCGCAATCGTCAACAGGAAAGTTGTGAAGAGTGAGCGTCCTTTGATTTTGTGAATCATCATCACGTGTGCAGCACCAACGAGAATCATCCACGGAACAAGTGAGGCATTTTCTACAGGATCCCATGCCCAGAATCCACCGAAGCTGAGTGATTCGTATGCCCATGCACCGCCCATGAGAATTCCGGTACCAAGGACCATGATGCCAACGAAAGTCCACACCAATGCAGGTTTTTGCCATGTGTACATTTTTCCTGTCCACAATCCGGCAATAGCATACGCAAACGGGAAAGTGACCAATGCAAATCCGGCGAAAAGCGTAGGAGGGTGGATGGTCATCCAGTAATTCTGCAGCAAAGGATTCAGACCGCGTCCGTCAGCGAACATTGGAATTTTCTGGAGATAATCCGGGATTTGTGTCCACGGCAATCCGATATTTTCCGGGCGAAAACGAATAAGATCAAACGGACTTGCTCCGATGTGTGTTTCGCCGAAATAAATCCCGAGCAACATCATCGACAGGAAAATCTGTACCAACGAAAGCACGCCAAGCACAGGTCCTTCCCATTCTCCGCCTTTGCGCAGTACAAACCATCCGAGAATAGCGTGCCAGGTGAGCCACAACAGCGTACTTCCTTCCTGACCTTCCCACAGTGCTGCGAGAATGTAATTCATGTTCAGGTCGCGCTTGGAATGCTGCCACACATACTGATACTCGAATCGGTGATTGATGAGCATCAACAATAGCGTAGCGAAAATGCTGAACACTGCTAATGTGTGTACGAGGTATAAACGTCGAGCAGTGTCTTTCCACTTCCCGTCGAGATCGTTTGTCTTGACACGGAAGTACGATGCAATTACACCGAAGATTGCCGTTACAAATGCAACGATTACACTAAGATGACCGAGTTGTCCCCACCACGCCTGTTCGCCTATGTATTCTATTTCCATTCGGGGAGATTGTCAGTAAGAAACGGTTAAAGAGCTTCCTGCTGAGCGTTATTGTATTTGGAAGGACATTTCATAAGCACTTCAGTTGCAACGAATGTGTTGCCTTGCATGCTGCCGATTACAACGAGTTGTTCGGCGCGTTCGAAATCATTTGGCTTGCTTTGCTTGAGCTGAACTTTCTGTTCAACACCAGCTTTATCCTTCATGTAAAAAGTAAAGCTGTTCGGATCTGATTCCGGTTTGTAATCCATTGGTTTCGTCTTCACGAGTGTACCAGCTACGTGCACTTCTTCGTTCGGCGATTGAATAGCTTCTCCAAAATTCGCGTAACTGCTCGAGTCGCCCAGCATCGAAAGCATGATGAGCATGATCACTGCGATTACTAATATCCCTACGATGTGCGTCTTCTTCATCTCTTTCTACTTTCTACTTTCTACTTTTTACTTTCTACTTATATACTTAATTACTTCTTTACTTCCTTGAGCAACTTGTTCACTTTGCGATCGAGGTTCCACAAATAGAACAACACACCGCCTAAAATGATTGACAACACAGCGAACACAGCATTGAATGACGCATGTCCTGCTAATCCTTCGAACAACTTGTCATCGAGACTCTTTGAATTCTGTGCGAACATCGGCAGAACAGCCAGTATGCTTGTGAGAACTAAGGTTGCTTTTTTACTCATTTGATATCACTTTAATGTTTTGAACTCGTGAATCCTGACTGTAAACGTCAGGATTTCATTTCGATTCAAGTATATCTTTCACTTCCTGTATGCGTTTTCTGATTCCGTAAATCCAGAAACCGATAATCATCCAACCTGCAACAGCCGGATAAAAAACCATCCGCATTGTACTGTCCAGATCGTAATTGCTGAAAGCCGGATTTCCACCGTTCCCGGGATGCAAACTATCTGCTTCCTGAAGTCGTGGGAGAATGCCGATCAGAGCAATCATCATTACGTATGCAAAGATACTGTAGATAGCTGCTATACGTGCACGTTTTTGCTGGTCTTCCATTGAGCCGCGCAGAACGATATAAGCGAGATAAGCAAGCATTGTAATGGCTGTTCCGTTCAGTTTGACGTCATCAACCCACCATGCGCCCCATGTGACCCGGGCCCAGATGGAACCAGTGATCAAACCGAGTGCTCCGAACAGTAATCCAGTGCGGATTGCCTGATCCGACATCCGGTCGTATTTCGGGTCGAGTTTGCGAAGAAAACGCAGGTTGTTAAACACAGCCCATGTGAGCAGGGAAATCATGGTAAACCACATCGGAACGTGGAAATAGAGATTGCGAATGGATTCGTAGAGAATGTAGCGGAATGGGTATTCGAATCGGCCGGTTTGCTGAATACTTACATCCGGAGAGCAAGATTGGATAATTACGGCTTTGTCAGTATCGGATGTATAGATGGCTTCCGGTTTGTACATCAATACACCCTTATCGCAAGGATAAAAGATTGCCAACCCGAAATATTGATCTGCTGCAGGAGCAACAGGAGGAAACTCTGCAATCAGGTGTTGATCATCAATAACAGTGATATTGCTTGCACAGGTTTTGATCTTTCTGGCTGTGTCGTTCACCAGCCAA
>CAYUTR010000344.1:0-5344 GCA_964447465.1 uncultured Chryseobacterium sp. | reverse complement strand
CGCAAAGGCAACGCAAAGAAATATGCTAAACTTTGCGTGCCTTCGCGGCTTAGCGCCTTTGTGGTTTAAAAACCCACTGTATCTTTAAGGCAATGAAAGTGTCGATCATAACAGCCTGTTTCAACTCTGCCGCCACTATCCGCGACACAATTGAAACTGTCCTGGCGCAAGATTACACAGAGATTGAATATATCATCATTGACGGGGGCTCAACCGACGACACGCTCAAAATTGTAAACGAGTACGCATCCGGTATAGCGAAAATCATTTCAGAAAAAGACGATGGAATTTATTTCGCGCTGAACAAGGGGATTGCACTTGCAACCGGCGATGTAATCGGAATTCTGCATGCCGATGATCTCTACGCGGGCAACTTTGTAATTTCTACGGTCATGGAGAAAATACAATCAGTTGATGCAGTATACAGCGACTTGCAATACGTTGACCGTACTGTCGCAACAACGATCAAGCGTGAGTGGAAATCCGGAGAATATGAACCGGGTATGTTCCGAAAAGGTTGGATGCCGCCACACCCAACGTTCTTCGTGAAGAAGAAATGCTACGAGCAATTTGGTGCGTTCAACACTACGTTCCGCACCGCAGCCGATTATGAACTGATGTTGCGCATGATTCATAAACATCACATCAGCATCGCATACGTTCCACTTGTGCTTGTGAAAATGCGTGTTGGTGGAGTGAGCAACAAATCGCTGAAGAACCGCATCAAAGCAAACCGTGAAGACAAGCGGGCGTGGATTGTAAATGGTTTGAAACCGGGAGTGTTTACGATGATCCGGAAACCGCTTTCGAAGATTGGGCAGTATTTCTGACCACCCTTCGGCAGGCTCAGGACAGGCCAAGGTCACCAAGACACCAAGAATTTGCTGATTCTGACCGTTTTCAGGTATTTTTACTTCCCGCTGATGACCTTTCCCTTTTTCCGGCATTCATATTAAACAAGCGTATGACAGACGAGCAGATCATACAGGAATTGAAAGCCGGGAAATACACTTCAGCAATCAAAGCACTGTACAAACATTATTCAACCGTTCGCGGATTGGTAGTGAAGAACAGTGGAAGCAAACAGGATGCTGAAGATATTTACCAGGAAGCGCTCATCATTCTTTTCCGCAAAGTCAAAGAGCCGGATTTCAAACTCACGAGTTCACTTTCTACATTCCTGATCGGCATTTGTCGCTTTCTGTGGTTGGGTGAATTACGTAAGCGTAGAAAATCCACGGGTGATTTTGAAAGTGAAATCGATTCCGCCGAATCAGAAACGTATACTTCTTTCATTGAAGAGGAATCGAAATTCAAAACGGCGGAAGAAGCTTTGCTGAAAGTAGGAGATAAGTGCCGTGATCTGTTGCGACTGTTTTATTTCGAGAAGCTCGACTTTAAAGTTATTGCATCGCGCATTGGTTTAGCCAATGAACGCGTTGCGAAAAACCAGAAGTACCGTTGTCTCGAAAAAGCGCGTGAACATTACTTAACGCTAAAACAGAACGAAGCATGAACAACCTCATCGACCAGATAGACGCGTACCTCGACGGTACCATGAGTGCAGAAGAATCGGCTTCGTTTGAGACGAAGATGAACAGTGATGCTTCCTTGCTAGAACAGGTGAACACACAGCGCAATCTCCGTGCGGGAATTGAGCGCATAGGAATGAAAGCTGCAACCGCGCAATCGTTCAAGAAGATTACGTTAAAGAACAAGTTGTACAAGTGGGGCGTTGCAACAATTGCGGTTGCTGCCATTGCAACTTCGGCTTATCTCGCAACAACTTCTTCGTCGTCAACCGACGGACCGGAAATCACATACGAACTTCACGACACCAATGAAGAAGGTGGAACCGAATGGTCAGATGCCGATCGTAATCTACCAACTCAGTTATTTACGATCAATCCTGCGAAGGACACAGTGATCGAAACGATGGGTGGACTTGTGTTTGCAATTCCTGCAGGAGCATTTCTCGATGCGAAAGATCCGTTCACACTCGAAATCCGTGAAGCACTAACGCCGATGGACATCATGAAAGGCGGACTCTCCACAACAAGCAACGGAGAACTGCTTGAAACGGGCGGAATGTTTTATCTCAACGCGCGTAACGGAGAAACTTCCCTAAAGATCAATCCTGATAAACCGGTGTACGCGAATGTGCCTACGAATGAAATCCGTCCCGGCATGCAACTCTTCGAAGGAGAACGCACAGCAGATGGTGGCATCAACTGGGTGAATCCAAAACCCATGGAGAAGCAATTGATTCCGGTGGATATTTTCTCATTGAATTTTTATCCGGATGGATTTTTGGAAAAAGTTGCGGAGTTGGGCTTTGATGCGAATGACAGAAGAGTGACGGATAGTATATATTATTCGTACGCGGGGAGGAAGCAGGAAACCGATGTAGAACGCGACTACACTAAAGAACTCGGATCTAAGGACTCACTTCTGATCCGTTTCATTCTAATTAGTCACAAGGGAGCTATTGGAGCGGGACCAGGTGTTAATCGTTCAAGACAAGATGCAGATCATGTAGCTGATAATGTCATGAATCTAGCTAATGGAACCGATTTCGCCAAACTGATTGAGGAATATTCTGATCAAATTGTATATCAAGGAGTCGAAAAGGGAAAGAAGTTTTGGTTGCATAAAACAACAGTAATGTACCCTGAAGTGGCCCAGCAAATATTGAATAATGGAATGTGGGATAGAATGAAGTTTTATACCGATAAAGGCTGGTACATTGTTGAAAATCTCACGTATAAAAAGACGCAGTCGGAAACCCTCGAGATCGATCCGTCGCGAATAAAGGCCATCGTCGACGAAAAATTTCAGAACACAATTCTTGCCACCAAGGAATTTGAAGAACGGCTACAGGAAATATTCATACAAGGGACTCCTGAGGCGCTTGATTTATATGTGAATAATCTTGATAAAAAGCTCTACGAAATAGACAGTATGGCAGCAATACTTTTTGAAGGCAGTCGATTCAATGAATTTTACCTACGACATGACGGAGGTGTTGCAATCTCACAATCGCACATGAAAGAGCTTCAGGAATATTATCAGAAGAAGCAGGAGGCGGTTCGGATTGCTAGTCAGAAAACATACGATGCAAGAACTGCAGAGCAGAGAAAGCAGGATAGCATTTACTTCGACAAGACAACCGAGTATTGGAAGAATAGTGCTGGCCAGGAAGGCGATAACTTCAAGGAAGAATTCGTGATTAATCTGAAAGAGGCTTACAGGCAATTAGGGATTGAAGCTATTGTGTCACCTGCTCCAAACTATTATTCATTTGAAGTGAATAATCCAGGATGGAAGAATGTGGATGCGTATGTGCTTTATTCAACAGCAACCAGAACAACGTTGGATTACACAGATCCCCTAACAGGGAAGAAAGCAGTTATCAAATATGAAGAGTTAAAGGTGAATGTTATTGATGCAGCAAATTATTCACAACTGATGATTTACCTGGTGACAGATAGTTTGCCGTGTTTTCAGAAAGTTTACGATAAAGGTGAGGGGTATGCAGAAAATCTGAACGAGCTTTTTGAATACAGTCTTGTAGTAATCGGTGAAAAGGATGGAATCTGGTTCTCTGCGATGACACCCAAAGTGACACCTAGTTCAGTAAATGTTACATTAAACAGCACGGACGAAGCTTCATTGAGGAATACACTGAATTCAACATTCTCTGGAAAAGTAGGTTCTGATTTTGGAGCAGAAGTGAGTTTCATGAAAGAGATGCATTCTTATGATGTTCTAAAAGAAAAAGAACGCAGGCAGGATGAAATTGATCGGCAGATTATGCAGGTGATATTTCCGTTTTACACTCTGTACGATCCAGGCTTTGATGATGGAGAAATGTGGGGATATCAATAGTGTTATGGCATGGACGAATTATGCGCGAGACTTCACAATCTTCGTATTCTCCACTCCTTCGGATACAAATTATTCGCCCGATTTCCCAACAGGTTCATCCACCCAAGTGGAAAACCTTCATACGTCATCAAAGAAATTCCTTTGTGATTAGAATTCACTTTGAAATCGACTTTCGCTAAAAACTTCAGCGCGTCTTCTTTGCTGAGTTCGGTTTGATGAAACGCATCTTTGTTCAGATGCACACTCAACGCCAATTCATGCAAAGGTTTCAATCCCTTCTGCGCATCTGCAACCGGAATTCCATACTGCACGCAGTTCAATGTGCGCGATAAGCGATGCACGACATCCGTATGTTGTTTTTGAATCGCGAGTACATGATCACCGCGACGGATGAAATCGAATTTGTCACCGTCCTTCAGCCACGTTGCGACTTCATTCTTCTCTTTCGACGGAGCAGGAGGGAAGAGTGTTTTTTCTTTGTGTGATGAAGATGTTTGTGGTTCTGTTTTGCGGAGGACGGAGATGAAGAAGCCTTCGCCTTTGACGCGGTGAGGGTAAAAACGGTAGGCGTAGACAGCACCTTCCCCGTTGTCGCCTTCGACTACGCTCAGTCTGACAACGTCACTCGAGCCGCGATCTTTGTCAAACTGAGCGTAGCCGAAGGTTGACAAAGCGGAGAATGACGTTTCAACTATATTCCACTCCTCCGGCACCTCCAACTTCACCGACTCAAACTGCACTTGCGTTTTCAACCATTGCAAATTATCCTCATTCTCCTGCGTGTTAAACGTACACGTACTGTACACGAGCAATCCACCTTCTTTTAGCGCAGACCAGATGTCGAGTACAATTCTTCTCTGTCGCGACGAGCACAAATTCACATTCTCAGGCGACCATTCTTTCGTCAATTCCGGATCGCGGCGAAAAAGTCCTTCACCGGAACAAGGAGCATCAACAACAATCACATCAAAGAAACCATTTAGCTTTTCGAATTGTTCCGGATCGTTGTTCGTTACAACGACATTCGCTTTTCCCCACTTCGAAACATTTTCTGCGAGTATGTGTGCACGTGAGCGGATGACTTCATTCGCAACAAGTAATGAATCATCATTCAATTCGCTCAACAGTAAAGTTGATTTACCTCCAGGAGCTGCAGAGAGATCCAGAACTTTCAGCGCTTCATCTTTCGGAAATACAGTTTTCGCTACGTGCGATAAAAACTGCGAGCTTGCTTCCTGCACGTAATAACATCCTGCATGAAACAACGGATCGTGGGTGAAGGAAGGGCGTTCGGGTAAATATTTCCCAACACTACTCCATGGTACTTTGTCATACTGAGCGTAGCGGAAGGATGACGAAAGAGAATTGCATTTTGGAATGTTGAGACGTATGGACACCGGCGTTTTCTCCGAGTACGCTTTCGCAAACGAATCAAACTCTTCGCCGAGCGATTGCT
>CAYUTR010000343.1:0-5381 GCA_964447465.1 uncultured Chryseobacterium sp. | reverse complement strand
AAAGTGCTGTTGTGTTGAGAACAGGTTCAGCAGCTCCGGCTTCCGGATTCTCCAGGCGGCAACCCGTGTTGATGGTGCAATACACCGGCGCCGACCATTGGTGATTTCCACCTATTGTCGTGCGGATCTGGTAATCGCCCGTGGCGGTTACGGTATAATTGATGTTCGTTGCACCTGAAATGAACTGGAAATTTCCATATTGATCGCGCTTCTGCCATTGGTACGTGTAGCTGTTGCAGCCATTGCCGCAGAGAACTACTGTGCCCGGAGAACAAACTGATGTTGGTCCGGCAGGTGTAATCGTTGCGACGTGTGAAGTGGTTGCGTTCACATACGTTGGAGCTGACCATGCCATGCAACCGTCTGAACGCGTGATGCGCACCTGGTAGTCTCCGGTTATTTCTGCTTCGTATTCATCATTCGTTCCGTTCGTAGTGATATTACTTCCGTTTCTGATCCACTGGTACGAATATCCTGCACCATCAGACGCATACAGCCAGCACTCCCTGCTTTGATTCGCACAGAATGTGGTGGAAGTAGAAACACCAATCGATGCAAAAGCAGGAATGTCTACATACGTGGTTGCAACTGCACTGGTACACGAGCCTACAATGGCAACTACAGAATACGTCCCCGCCATGGTATAGGAGGCGTTTGTGCGTTGCGGATTCTGTGAAGTCGATGTGTATGCACCCGGACCTGTCCAGTAGTAGCTCGCGCCGGCAACATTTGTAGCATAAAGCATGATTGTACTGCTCTGGCATACTGGACTATTGTCACTCGCAACGGGAGCAGAAGCAGTTCCTCCGATGGTTACATTCACCGGCGATGACCACGCGAGGCAGGAACCATTTGTGATTTTCAGTTGGTACTGAGCCGTGACCGAAGCGCTGTAAGTAGGATTCGTTGCTCCTGAAATATTCACATTATCTTTTTTCCATTGGTAGGTGTAACCACCTGGATTCGAAGTGCCGGTCAGCGTCACACTCGTGCACGCAGAAACATTTCCGTTCGGACTGATGTATGAGAATTGCGGAACGGTAACGGTTGTTGTACTCTGCGCACTCGTGCAACCACCTGCAGTAATGGTGAGCGTGTATGTTCCAGACATAGATGTTCCTGCAACACGTGTTGGATCTTCGCTGTTGGAAGTCCATCCGTCCGGTCCGGTCCAGCTGTATGTAGCACTCGCAACCGTATTCGCAGTAAGGTAGATGGTCGCACTCTGACAAACTGTTCCGTTGGATCCTGCAGTTGCGGTTGGTGGAGAGCAAGGTGTATACGTCGTACACGATGGAGCCACTTTGTTTAACGCATCTGTAACGGTATATGTGCATTGTTCGAGCATTTGTCCCGCGAGGTCGAAAACAAAAACCTTCGTGGTCTGATCGCCGATTGAAATGGTATGCTGCGCGTTAACACCGGCGTTAATTTTTATGCCTGTAGCGTTGTTCAGATCGAGCGTGATGTTGTTGTAATCTGCACTCGCATCCTGATTCATCACAACAACAGAAATAAAGGAGCCGTTTTTACTTCCGAAGGCCTTGACATTGCTATATGACGAAGCGTTGCCGGCACAATATGTTCCGTTGAAATTTTCTGCGATCATCTGGTAATGATAATACGTCGGTTTTTTTCCGTTGGGATGATCCGTCCACGAGCCTGGGTGTAAGTATCCATGACTGGTCGCGTAATTCGAGGCACCTCCGCAACTGCTGCAGCCTTCTTGCGTACTCCAGAACGTGATGAATTCTACTTTCTGTTCCATACAGATTTGCATCATCTCTACCCAGAATTGCCCAGCGATAAATGTATTGTTGCTGTTGAGGTCATCGCCATACAGCTCTCCTGTATTGTTGAAGTAGCACATGTTCGCTTCTGTGACAGCAATCTTGAGTGGACTGCTGCTGCGGCCAGAATTGACGGAAGCAATTTTTGTATTCAGATCTGCGAGATCGTCTGAAAAATTTCCCGAAGATCGTAGCTGTGCAATAATTTCGGCACGCGTTGCGGGATCAGCATTCATGTCGAGCATAGGATATGCATGAACAGAAATGATGTCGACATAGTAGGCGTTGGCTTGCGAATCGAAACCCGCAATATTGTCAGCGCCACCGAGCCATGCTGCATATTTATTCGGATCGTACCACGCGCATTCAGGAGCTATAATTTTGATACTGATCGGGGAAGCCTGGCGCATCGCAGAGGAAAAGCTCTTGATGTAGGCAGCGATGTTGGCAGTAGAATACGAAGGACTGTACAAGTCCGGTTCGTTGCCGATGATCCAATACACTACATTCCTGTTATACGTGCCGTTGATTGTGTTAACCACCGCTGCTGCATCATTCGCAGAGAAGCCCGACTTGTTTGATGGAAGTGTGATAATCGGTTCCATATTGTTCGCGCGACAGCTGTCGATGAGCTTCAGGTATTGCGCGGTGGTTGTAAATCCATTCGAAGGGCGGTCAACAAAATTTCCACCCCAGCGAATCACTTTGGCGTGAGAGAGCTTAACCTCATCAACATTACTGTAGAACGAACCTCCCCAATTCTGGCTGCCGATTGTATCGGGCAGGTGTGCATTTTGCCCATATAAAATGGGAGAGATCGCAATTTGTGCACAGAGATTCTCCGTCATCCCAACTGCACTTACCAACGCTAACGCGTAACATAACTTTTTAATCATAATGCTGTTTTTTTTTAATTACGCAGTCACAACCACAGTGTTCAACACGTTTTCATGGTACTATGTATTATGACTACCGGGATGTGCGTAGGCAAATTCTATTCCTTGTCTGGAAAAACACGATTTAATTGAGGGAACGGCTCACTTTGATATGTTAACCGCGATTATCATATCCGTTTTCCCCGTGCAGAGTGAAATCTATGTAGCATGAATTCCCTGTAACGGGATTAACTGAGAAACTAATTTCCGGTCAACACTGAGATATTTTGCTACAGGTTTGCAGTAATTCCTTTTGAATGAGTAATACTTACACAATGATGTAAAAGTGAGATCACCGGTTCCTGAGCTGTCGAAGGGCGGCAAGTATAAGTTCTTCCTGAATAAATAGCACGCAGTATTGTCGTGTCTATTTCTTCACCGGAATCATCCCCGCCACTCTCCCCGGACTCACATCAAACGCAACTATTTTTCCCGTAGGATCAACAAGAATCCCATACGGATAACCGTCGTCCCCATAAAGTAGAGTTTCAACTTTCGCGTTAGAAAAACCTTGTGTCCAGGTCATCTGATTTTCTTTCACAAATTCTTTTACGCGCGCACGGTTGTCGTAAGCGTCTAAGGAAACAATCGTCAGACGATCACTCATTGTGTCGTTCATTAGTTTCATATCCGGAATCGCTAACCTGCAACCTGTGCACCATATACCCCAGAATTCTATGTAGGTATATTTTCCAGCGTGCATGGCAGTATAAATATCTGCTGAATCGCCATCAAAAAACTGAACGGAAAAATGCGGGAGCTGATCGCCAACGGAAAGTGCAACCGGAGGAGTGAGATCAGTACGCAAAGTGAGTGTGACAGGTTTACAATTGTTCGTGTCGCATATTACTTCATACGCGTGACCGTTGAATCCGAGAATAAGTCCTGGCTCTATTCTACGTACACCATTGTATTTCGTCGTGTAAGCCGAATCGATCCCGTAAGGAAAAAGTGCGATCATGTCTCCGGTGCCTGTGAAGCATCCGTCGATATTGAGATCGTAAAAGGTAACGCAGATGGAATCATTTCCGATGATTACATTTTTTGCTTTTATCCAAAGCTGTTCTACCGCAAACCAGGAGTTTTTATCGATAAGATTCACGCCTGCGTAGTACGGATTGCCTGCAAAAATCTCCATGGGAATAAAACTTATATTAATGCTCTTGCTAAGCAATGTGTAACGGGTGCGGATTATTGTTGAAGGATCATTGGGCGAAACGAGTTCTATTAAAATCCTTCCATCTTTGTCCGCGCTAACGAATCCTTCATCATCGGTATAATCGTGATTGAAATTCCGGTCGACATACGCACGCATTCCGGGTTGTCCTATGTCGATGAAATAAACAAGTATGCGTTCGTCATTAGAATATTCCGTTGGGCAGAATGGACAGGAAACAAATACAAAGCCCTTGTCTGCCTTGGAAATTGGCAGAACGAACTTCGGTTGTTTCCCTGCACCGAACAAAGTGGTATCATCTTTATCGATTGTGAACACCGGACACGGAGCAACGCCGTTTTTTTTATCGGCGAGAAAACGTTCCGGCTGCACAGTAATACTTTGTGCGTAGAATATTGACGGAAGCAGAATGAGAGCGATGAAAAAACGCATTGTTGTATTTTAAGTTCAGTTTCTAAATAATCGATTTCGGGGCGCCTGCGACCCCTAACTTATCTTCACCCCAATAACAAGGACGTCATCCACTTGTTCGAGGCTGCCTCTCCATTCCATAAATACACGATTGAGTTGTTCTTTCTGCTCCCGCATCGGCAAATCCTGAATGCTCAGCAGCAAGACCTGAAGCGCTTTGTACTTGAACTTTTTTCCTTTCTCTCCACCAAACTGGTCGGCATAGCCATCTGTAAAAATGTAGATGCTGTCACCTTGTTGAAGTGCGAGCGTGTGCGTGGTGAACTGTCCGGTCTTTTCGTGTTTGCCAATCGGACGCCTGTCTGCTTTCAATTCTGTGACATGAGTTTGTCCTGAGCCTGCCGAAGGAGAGAAATGCCAGAGATTATTGTTAGCACCTGCCCATTGCAGCTCATTGTTTTTCAACGACAGCAGAGAAATATCCATCCCGTCTTTTACTTCACTTTCACTTTGCGCAAATGTTTCGGCAACGAGTTCATTGAGCTTGTCCAGAATTTTTCCCGGATCGCTTAAGCCGAATTCACGAACCGTACGATTGAGTGCATTGTTTCCCACAACGCTCACGAGTGCACCAGGAACGCCATGACCTGTACAATCAACCGCAGCGAGTAGGGAAGAGCCATCTTTCGCTTTTTCCATCCAGTAGAAATCTCCGGAGACAATATCCTTTGGCAGAAACAGCACGAACGATTCACCGAAAGCATCACCCACTTTTTTCTCCGGAGGAAACAACGCCGTCTGAATACGCTGAGCGTAATTGATACTGTCTACAATCTCCTTGTTTTTCTCTTCGATAATTTCTTTCTGTTGCTCAACTTTCTCCTTCTGCTGTTGAATTGCTTCGTTAGCTCTTCGTTTGTTGCGGTATCCGCGCACGGCAATCACCAGACACACGAGTACCAGGAGTCCGCCAGCACCTGCGGTATAACTGATGTACGTTTGTTGTTCAAGTTCACGGTCCTGCAGGATTTTATCTTTTTCAGTTGCGGCATCTTTCACTGCCTGTTC
>CAYUTR010000342.1:0-5381 GCA_964447465.1 uncultured Chryseobacterium sp. | reverse complement strand
TCATCCGAAGTAGACCACGCTGAAAGTTCTTCCCGGTTACCGATCTGTCCGTATGTCTGATACAATGAAGCATCCCAATGCGGAGAAATGAATCGCGAAACTGAAACACCGGCAAAGCCGTAGCCCGCTTGTTTCGTTTTGAAGAAATTCTGTCCGCGGTCACCGTTATACTGTGTGATTCCGCCGTGTAATCCAATGCTCCAGGGACGTTCGTCGGACTGGGCTTGCATAGTAATTCCAAGAGCGAGGCCGATGGAAAGTAAAAGTAGATTCTTCATTTGGTGTGAGTTTAGTTGGGTACATCAGCCCGTTATGGTGTCCTTTTATTTTGGTCAAGGTTCAGGACGTTGATGGTACGGCTGATGACGGAGCAAATGTGCGGCGACAATCATGCGTTCGTGTTACACAACAAATCTGATCAGTTACATCATTATCACGTGGGCAATAAAATGCCCATTAAGCACTGCTGAAACTGCGCACAACACTATCTTTGACCCAATTAATTCGCTTATGCAATTCCAGAATTCAAAATCATTTGCGCAGGAATGTGATCGTAACGATCCGTTGGCTTCATATCGTGAGCGGTTCCTGATGCCACAACATAATGGTGAAGACGTTGTCTATCTCACTGGCAATTCATTGGGACTTCAGCCTGTATCTGTGCGTGCTGCGATTAACGCAGAACTCGACGACTGGGCAAAGCATGGAGTAGAAGGACATTTTGTGGCGAATAAACCGTGGATGCCTTATCATGAATTTCTCACGGAGAAAACTGCGCGACTTGTAGGTGCAAAATCATCGGAAGTTGTTTGCATGAACCAACTTACGGTGAATATTCACTTGTTGATGGTTTCGTTTTATCGTCCGCGTGGATTGCGTTATAAGATTATCTGCGAGGCAAAAGCCTTTCCTTCTGATCAGTACGCGTTGGAGTCGCAGGTGCGTTTTCACGGTTACGAACCGGAAGATGCGATCATAGAAGTTTCGCCACGTGAAGGCGAGCATACTATACGACACGAAGACATAAACGCTGCGATACAAAAACACAAAGATGAACTCGCGCTTGTATTTATCGGCGGAGTGAATTATTACAGCGGACAGGTGTTCGATATGGCGGCGATTACAAAAGCTGCACATGCTGTGGGTGCATATGCCGGATTTGATCTAGCCCATGGCGCAGGAAATCTGGTTCTGCGTTTGCACGATTGGGATGTTGATTTCGCATGCTGGTGTTCTTATAAATATCTCAACAGCGGTCCGGGAAGTGTTGCAGGAGCATTTGTGCATTCACGTCACGCCGATTCAGGGCTTGTTCGTTTCGCAGGATGGTGGGGACACGATAAAGCCACGCGCTTCAAAATGGAAAAAGGATTCAATCCGATTCCCGGAGCAGAAGGCTGGCAGTTGAGCAACGCTCCTGTGTTCGCGATGGCGGCGCATAATGCCGCACTTGAAATTTTCGATGAAGTAGGAATGGAGAAGTTGCGCGGGAAAACAGAAAAGCTTTCAGCGTATCTCGAATTCATTATCGATGAAATTTCACGCAAGCACAATAATTGTCTCGAGATAATTACGCCGCGCGATTGGAAACAACGCGGTTGCCAGTTGAGTGTAATTGCTCACGGTTACGGCAGAAAATTATTTGACACACTGATGCAGAACGGCGTTACGCCCGACTGGCGCGAACCGAATGTGATACGCCTGGCACCAGTGCCGCTTTACAATTCTTTCGAAGACGTTTGGCGTTTCGGCGAGAAGCTGGATGCGGCGATGAAGAGTTAGCGCGCTGATTAACTTTAATTCAGATAGAAGCGAATTGAAACAGTTTCTAAAAGTCTTTGTAAGCTTTCCGGTATTAGCCTTATTGATGTTTGGCATTATCAATCAATCGCTATGTGGTGGAGATGAATACTATATGCGCTTTACTGAAATCGACGTGGCGTTGGTTGGCCTAAACTCAGAAACCGAGTACGACACGATTCACTACATTTCCCCACTCAAAACAGTAATTGATACAGTAAATTATTTCGAATTGGATTCTGTCAACCCCGGTAATAGTAATTCTATGACAGGAATATTCATGTCTTTCGGCGTTGATTATTGTGACGTTGGCGCGGGTAATATTGCATATGCTGCTGTCGAGCCCGGTGGTGGAGGTTTTGTGCACCCGCTCAAATCGGTTAAGGTTTTCAGTATTGAGCCATCAGGAGCATTGATTGATATTTCACCGTATGCAATTGGACTGGATTCAATATTCCGCTATCGTTGGAAACAGACTGCAGATACTGAGTTAGAGAATGCAAGTTCTTTCGGACTTCTTTCTGCTTATACGGACTCATTCAACGTGAGTTGGCGTATTAACAGGCCGCCCGGAATGTATTTCTACGAAGAGAAAATTACGTTTCTGTACAGGTTAGAGTCAAGTACACTTGCCCAAATTCCGGATCATTATCATTTAAAGCTAATTGTGGAATTTGAAGACGGACTTATTGTTGAATCAGAGTGCACGGGAATAAAGTAACCAGAAGAGTATCTGGGGAGAAGCTGCAGTGGCGATGAATCAATAATCAGAAAGTCTGCTCTGATATTATCATACATCTTACCGGAAGACAACCTGCGCTCAATATTTTAGCGAGATCCTCGGCTTCCGTCTCCGTAAAGTCGCCGGAGATTTGTGCATTGCCTCCTGTGATTTCTGAATTTACAGTTGGGTAACTGTAGACGAAATCATCCAATTCTATGGCAAGAGATCGTCCGATGTTGGCTTTTGTGATTCGGGCGAAGTCGTCGGCACCTGCACTGTTAAATTGTAGGGAGATCTCATAGGCGGCGGTACTGCTTTGCTGCGCTCTTGCACCTTCTACATAATTCCCACTCATAACATAGTTGCGGCCAACTTTGCACACAAACAATCCATAGGTGGGTTGTCCGTTCTCAACATCTACTCCTTTTCCCCAGTGAAAAACAGCGTCGGGTGGAAAAAGCATTGCTACTGAATCGGTACGAATAATATTCATCACGGCGGCTGTGTCTTTCGCACGACAGTAGAAAATCATTGGTCCACCCTGTTGATTGACCGAACCTGCTATGAGACCTGAAAAACCATGTCCTGTGGCATTGGCGGAGTCAATGTGATTGATTCGCAAATACGTCTTGTGTGCATTGTCGAATATAGGAGCGATTTCTTCAAAACTATATGTAGCGCGAAAAGACAGATTTGCAGAACCCTGCAACAGATTTCTCATTTTCGCGGGTTCAAGAACAATGCCTTCGCGAACACGTATTTTGATTCGGTTTGAATCGTGTGTTATTTCGTAATCACCTTCAATTCCGAATTCATTAAGTCGGTTTTGAAGAACGGCAACCGTGCTGTTGGTGATTGCAGTGTCGGAACCTGCATCGCATCTCAGAACGTATTCAGTACCATGTTCAATCGGGCCGCCCCCGCATGAAGTCATGACTATTGACAATGCGATAACTACAGTAATTCCAAAATTCAGAAACAATTTCATCAGCTTAGGTTTTGTTTATCTTATAATGAAGATGCAGAAACTTCATTCCCCAAAAACGAAATTCGTGATCGGTACGCAACACACCTTCTTTGTCTTCAAAAACGTGAATCGATTCTTTTAAAGGAATGCGTCTGGTCTTCACTTTGTCTTTATTGATGTTCAACACGCGGTAATATCCCGCATCGCCGAATCTGCTGCCTGCGGAAATCAGTTTCACGCCACCATCTTCCTGCACATTCGCTTTCAGCAGAACTGTAACATTCCCTTTTGGCAATGGGAAAACAACTTTTACGAAAGTTCCTTTTGGTGTTTTGCAATGTGTGTAGAAACCGGCATAAACAACTTTGTTTGCCTTTAGTGTTTTCCGGAGCCAACAGGTATATCGCACTTCTCCGGTCGAAGGATCTTTTAACTGAATTACCTCGCTGCTCATTCCGTGACTTGTCTCCAATGGACTGAGTGGAATGTTCATCTGATTCATCTTCCGGCTGATTGTTCTGATCAAAATCTTTGCAAAGATGGCGATGGGAGAGGACCACTCACCCCAAACATCCATTTTGTAAAGGACGGTCTGCTCGTAAAAGTCGCGAACTGCATGGTGTAGCCGTGAATCAGGGATTGCACTGTCGACAGTTACCATACTGAAATCGGGAAGTAATCCACCTTTTTCAGGAACCTCAATTGCCAGTCCTTCGCGTTTCGCAAAGCGGTCGTAAAAATCTTCACCGACTACTTTTCCTTCGGAAACCGGTCCGCGCAGCCACGGGTGTTCATTGAGAGAAATCGATTTCCCAGTAACATTCAGCCACAAATTAATCAACCAACTCAGGAAATTTCCGAACATATTTCGTCTATAAGTGTATGACTGAAATCAGGAATCCGATTTCAGTAAATATAATGCAATCATTATTGGCGCATGGCACCCGTAAATTGATTTTCTTTGTCATTCAGAACACAAGTTAATTATGAGTAAGAACGTTTCAGTCATCGGTGCAGGTCTTGTTGGATCGCTTTTGTCTATTTACATGGCAAAGCGTGGTTACAACGTGAATGTGTTTGAGCGTCGCGCCGATATGCGGTTGAGCAAAATGAGCGCGGGGAAATCAATCAACCTTGCGTTGAGCGATCGTGGCTTCCGCGGACTCGAAGGAGTTGGTATTGCTGATGAAATCCGGAAAATTGCAATTCCTATGTACGGGCGATTTCTGCACAATCAGGATGGCACAACAGGATTTCAGCCTTACGGAAAAGCAGGTCAGGCGATCAACTCCGTTTCGCGTGCGGGCATCAACATGATGCTGATGGATCTCGCGGAGACGATGCCGAACGTGAAAATCAATTTCGAAGAACGTTGTACGAGTGTAGATTCACGTGCAGGAAAATCTTCCTTCATCAATGAAGCAACGCAGAAGGAATCACATGTGAATTCAGATCTGATTTTCGGATCGGATGGAGCGTTCTCTGCCGCGCGATTGAGTGCAATGCTCGGTCACGACCGTTTTACATACAACCAGTTCTACATTGAACACGGATATAAAGAACTGCACATTCCTGCAGGACCAAACGGAGAATTTCTCATTGAGAAAAATGCATTGCACATCTGGCCACGCAAAAGTTTTATGATGATTGCGCTGCCGAATATCGATGGCACATTTACGTGTACGCTGTTCATGCCGTTCGAAGGAGAAAATTCATTTTCGAAACTGAAGACCCGCGAAGAAGTTTCAGAATTCTTCAATCGCGTTTTCCCGGATGCAGTTCCATTGATGCCAACGTTGATTGATGATTTCATGAGCAATCCGACTTCATCGTTGGTCACTGTGAAATGTTTTCCATGGACGTTCGATGATAAGCTGGCACTAATTGGTG
>CAYUTR010000341.1:0-5417 GCA_964447465.1 uncultured Chryseobacterium sp. | reverse complement strand
GCTTCGTTGTTCTCACCTACTTCAAGATTGCCGTGATAAAATGCGAATGATCCTTTGCCTTCGCGAATGTTCACTTCCTCGTTAGAATGAAACGCCATTACCTGGTCAACATTCTTATAACGCTTAGAAAGGTTCTTTGCATCGGCCGGAGAAATCGCAAGGATGTGTTGCGCTTGATTCAGTACCGCTTCAAATTTCTCGAGCTTGTTTGCTTCGCGACGGAAGTACTGTCGCTTCGACCATTTTTTCTCCACGCTACCGAGTGCGCGATAGTAGTCGTGTTCAATGTTGTGTGTACGAACAAGTTTCTTTTTATTTTTCAGAGAAGGATGAGCAACATATGCGCAGCTATGCAATCCTTCAAAAAGAATCGGAGCATCATCGGCAGCTAAAGCTTTCAGCAAATCTTCCGAGCGACGTGAATTCACAATGAATGGTTCGGAAGAACACAACTGAAAAACAGAAGTCTTGCGGGAATAGTAATGAACCTTCTTGCAATACTTCTCCAGTTCTGCAGATTTTTCGCGACCGTATTGGAAACAGTGAAGTGTGATCTCAACTCCGAGCGCATGAAGAGCCTTGATCTTGAAGAACACGTCGATTACGCCTCCGTAATTAGCCGGGTACGGGACGTCGAAAGAGACTATGTGTAGCTTCACGTTCATGCCTTGAAGAAGACTCCGGAATTGATGTGCTGATTTGCAGATATGCCGATTTGCAGATGGTGCATGTTACAAATATTGAGAGTAAACTTTATTCAAATGTGCTTCGTCGGTTTCCCAACAAAGTTCTTCTGCCGCTTTCTGTGTATTCAATTTCCAGTTGTTGTACTCCGTTGAATTCAAAGCAGCAGAAATTGTTTTTGCGAGTACTTGTGGATCAAACGAATCTGCCACTACTCCTACTTTGTAATCACGCACTATTCTTGCCACTTCAGGAAGATCAGAACACAGAACCGGAATTCCTGCGCGAATGTAGTCGAATATTTTATTCGGAAGACTGAGTCGGTAGTTGATGTTCGTTGGTTTATCAAGCGTGACACCAAGATCAGCCAGCATCGTGTAGCGCTGCAATTTCTCCTGCGGGACTTTTCCGGTGAGGATAACGCGGTCGTGCAGCTTTTCCTTCTCCACCATTTCTTTCAGGCAAGAGATCACATCGCCGCTGCCGACGATAAGTAGAACAACATCATCGAGGTATTTCATCGCAGTAACCAATTCTTCTGAACCACGATCAACGTTGATTCCCGCGCCCTGCAGAATCAGGATTTTCTTATTCTCAGGTAGTTCTAATTCTGCCTGGGTTGCAGGCGTGACTGTGATTCCTGACTTTCGCGGCATGTTGCGCACTACGAGCGGACGAACTTTGTATTTATCAAAGTACCAATCGGAAATGGATTGATTTACCGTGAACACATTCTTCAGCTTCGGAAAAATCCAGCGCTCCACTCTGCGCCACACCCCTTGTTTGAAATTTTGTCCGACGAGTTCCGGAACTTCTGTGAAGATTTCGTGCGTGTCGTACACGAGAGGAATTCCTTTCAGTTTCGAAACGAGATAGTTCGGCATCAAGGTGTCGAGATCGTTTGCTACGAGGACATCCGACTTCCGAAACAGGAGATAGAAAAACAAGCGCAACTGGAAGAAAGAGTAGAACAATACTCCGCGTTCGAACAGAAGCTTCATCCGATGTGTGCGATATTCGCGGGGTGCGAGACCGAGACTGGTGCGTTGTTTTCGACCGACTAAAGTGACAGCAAAGCCCATCGCGTTCAGAGTAATGCAGACTTTATGCACACGCTGATCGGTGACGAGATCGTTGATGACGGAAACTGTGGCTTTTTTCAAGGTGGTGGCGCGGTGCGAAATTACGCAAAGTAGGCAGGCGTTCAGTAGGCAGTAGGCAGTCTTTCCGCATACAGATTGTGGCTCACGAGATTGCTTCTCCCGATAGCTATCGGGAGGGCTCGCAATGACTCGATGGCCGTATGCCTACTGTTTTGCTACATTTGCAACGATGAAAACGGAAGAAAATTATCCTTTGCGTGCATTAAATACCTTCGGAATGGATGTAAAAGCGAAGCTGTTCGCGACATTCACTTCTGAGGAGACGCTGGATACATTATCCCGAACTGCAGCGTGGCTGGAAAACGAACCGTTTATCCTTGGCGGTGGCAGCAATATTCTTTTTACTAAAGACGTGGATACGCTCGTTGCTTTCAATGGCATGAAGGGAATTGAGAATCGCGGTGGAGATGACGAGTATGTTTACCTACGTGTTGGTGCCGGAGAAGTGTGGCACGATTTCGTGTTGTATTGCATCGAGAACGGATATGGTGGAGTTGAAAATCTTTCGTTGATTCCGGGAAGCGTTGGCGCAGGTCCGATGCAGAATATTGGTGCGTATGGCGTGGAACTGAAAGATGTTTTCCAGGAGCTGGAAGCGTTTCACATCAAAGGAAGATATTTTGTGAAGTTCAAAGCACACGAGTGCAACTTCGGCTATCGTGAGAGTGTGTTCAAGAATAAATTCAAAGGTGAATTTGTGATTACGCGGGTGACTTTCAAACTTTCGCGCAAACCAAAATTCAATACCTCCTACGGCGCGATTGAAAAAGAAATGGAGCGCATGGGCGTGAAGGATCTTTCGATCAAAGCGATCAGTGATGCGGTGATTAATATTCGCACAAGCAAATTGCCCGATCCGAAAGTGATTGGAAACGCAGGAAGTTTTTTCAAGAATCCGGTGATCGGTGCTGCGCAGTTTGAAATTCTGAAATTGAAATTTCCGGAAGTGGTTTCTTACCCAGCAGGAGATGATTTCAAATTAGCTGCGGGATGGTTGATTGAACAATGCGGATGGAAAGGATTCCGGGAGGGAGATGCAGGTGTTCATAAAGATCAGGCGTTGGTGATTGTGAATTATGGTGGAGCGAAGGGTGATCAGTTGTTTGATCTTTCGCAGAAGGTGATGGATTCGGTGAAGGATAAGTTTGGTGTTGTGCTTGAGCGGGAAGTGAATATTCGCTAAAAAATAGTACGCGGATCGAGCGGATTAAGCGGATCAAAACGGATTTTCTGAGAACCGAGATTGTGGCATATTGTGAGAGCCTAGACTTTCTTGGTCAATAACTACAAAGGCGCAGAGACGCAAAGGACCGCTAAGTTCTGAGGACCGAGATCGTGGCTTTTTAACCACAATAGAAACAATAGAAACACCTAGATTTCACAATAGACTATGTGAAGCCCATGTGCTACTCTTTGACTATGCTTGTCCTGAGCCAGTCGAAGGATGGTTATTTTTTCAGCGTATAGTAGCGCCGAGCTTTTTGAGCTCTTCCCAGAATCCAGGGAAAGATTTTCCAACTACAGCAGGATCGTGCATGATTAAGCCGGGATATTCTATGGCGAGTGGAGCAAATGCCATTGCCATGCGGTGATCTTCGTACGTATCTATTTCAAGATGAGAATCTACTTTACCATCAAACGTTCTCATCTCCAGCAAACCTTTTCCGGGTTCAGTTCCGCCAACGCCTAATTTCTGAAGTTCGTTGATCAATGCCTGAATGCGATCGGTTTCTTTCACACGCAGAGTATTTAATCCGCGCATGAGCATTGGAATTTTTTTGACTGCAGCAACTACAGCGCAAGTCTGAACAATATCCGGACACTCTTCGAAATCGAATGCGAATGCTTTTGGCTTGTAATGATTCTTAGTGATGCGCACTCCGCCCTCTTCGAATTTCGTACTCACGCCGAGAAACGGAAACATCCATGCAAGAACTGCATCGCCCTGCAAACTATTTTCACGTAATCCTTCCAGGAAAATATCTGCTTCGTCTGAAAGTGCAGCAAGACCGTAGAAATACGATGCTGCGCTCCAGTCGCCTTCAACATCGAACTGCTTCTTCGCGTCGTCTACATTATACGCCTGATTACTCACGGAAAGTGTATCTCCATCCCAGATTCCCAACACGCCAAAACGTTCCATGATACGCAGCGTCATGAGTATATACGGCATGGACGCAACAGGACCTTTGAAGTGAATCACCAATCCGTTGTGTAATGTTGGAGCGATGAGCAACAATGCGGTAACAAATTGACTGCTCACGCTTCCGTCGAGATCAACCTGACCGCCTTGTAATTTTTTTCCGGTGATTTCAATCGGAGCAAATCCTTCTTCGCCTTTGTAGGTGATCTGTGCACCGAGTGTGCGTAATGCATCCACCAAAATTCCGAGCGGACGTTTCTGCATACGAGTTGTTCCGGTCAACGTTCTTGTTCCAGGCAACGTTGCAAAATATGCTGTGAGAAAACGCATTGTGGTTCCCGCGGGACCGCAATCGTATAAACTATCGCTGCTTTTCTTCTGCGATTTCTCCAGGAGTTGTGCAAGAGTCTGTGAATCGTGCGCATCCGACAAACAATGCATCGGTTCTTCCGTTCCCGAAAGCTCGCGAATGATGAGCATACGATTGCATTCACTTTTCGACAAAGGCAATTTCACGGAACCTTTCAGGATACGTGGAATTGTGATGACCGCCTTTGGATGATTCATATGCTAAATTAAGATAAGGAACGGTAATAATCGAGTGCGGCGATAATTCTGTCGGGTGCAACAGACTTACCGGTATGACAATCGCCAATAGATTTCAGCAGAACCATGCGGATGTCGCCCTTATCATTCTTCTTATCGTGACGCATGAGTTCAATAAGTCGATGATCGTCCATAGGATTAAGTGATTGTAACGGGAAATACCGGCAAATGTTACGTACGATCTCCTCATGTTGCTCTTCCGGGAGCTTTGCTTCCTGCATTGAAACCCACGATTCGCAGATCATTCCGAGTGCAACAGCCTCTCCATGGAGCAACGTTTGCTCTTCACGCTCGAGCACTAAGCCTTCCACGGCGTGACCGATGGTATGTCCGAAATTCAGCTTCTTCCTCTCCCCCATTTCATTCGGATCGGCAGCAACAATTGCAGATTTTATCTTGATGGAGTTCTCAATAATGAATGACAATTCATTAGCATCCAGAAGATCTGTTGAAATGCAACGCGTCCAGTATTCAGCGTCAGCAACGAGTCCGTGCTTTAGAATTTCTGCGAGACCAGAAATCATCTCACGCTTCGGAAGTGACTTCAGAAATGCAGGCCAGATGAAGAGTTCACGTGGTTCAGCAAACACACCGACTTCATTCTTGAGTGCGCCCAGGTCAACACCTGTTTTTCCACCAACCGATGCATCGACTTGCGCAAGAAGTGTTGTAGGAATATTGATAAATGCAATACCACGCTTGAATGCTGAAGCGACAAATCCACCAAGATCTGTTATCACTCCGCCGCCGAGATTTACGAGCAAAGAATTGCGATCGGCACCGAGTTCACCCAACGCTTTCCACACCTGCGTGCAGACTTC
>CAYUTR010000340.1:0-5435 GCA_964447465.1 uncultured Chryseobacterium sp. | reverse complement strand
TCACCTACGTTTTTCGCTTCTTCAAAAGATCTGAATTCAACGAGTTTACGTTTAGGTGTAGTCTTTGACTTTGCAAAGTGACCTTTCATTGCTTCCGAAGTATGCTTCTCCTTCTTCTCGTCAAATCCGAGCTGGAGTGCTTCGTAGCCGTCTGTCTCTTTGGTTTTTACTTGCGTAACCACGCAAGGACCCGCTTCGATAATTGTGCATGGCAAATATTTGCCATTGGCACCGAATACGCTGGTCATTCCAATTTTTTTACCAATTAAGCCTGACATTGCTTTTGTTTGTGATTTACTATTTATGAATTGCGATCAGTTGCCTTTTCGCTTGATTACGGTACTTTGATTTCTACTTCAACCCCGCTAGGCAATTCGAGCTTCATCAGTGCATCAACTGTTTTAGAAGTTGAGCTGTAGATGTCGAGCAAACGCTTGTAGCTGCAAAGCTGGAACTGTTCACGAGCCTTCTTGTTTACGTGCGGAGAACGAAGTACTGTGAAAATGCGCTTGTGCGTTGGAAGTGGAATTGGTCCGCTTACTACAGCACCTGTGCTTTTAACTGTCTTCACAATTTTCTCAGCCGACTTATCAACGAGGTTGTAGTCGTAGGACTTGAGTTTAATTCTGATTTTCTGGCTCATATAAAGAACGTTGTTGTTATTGTATTAAACTTTTTCAGCTTTCTTACCGTTTGCTTTTGCAATTACTTCTTCAGCTACGTTGCGCGGAGCATCAGCATAATGCGAGAATTCCATTGTAGAAGAAGCGCGTCCTGATGTGATCGTACGCAACTGAGTTACGTAACCAAACATTTCCGACAACGGAACTTTTGCTTTCACAACCTGAACGCCTGCACGTGAATCCATGCCTTCGATCTGGCCGCGACGCTTGTTCAAGTCACCAACCACATCACCCATGTTCTGCTCTGGCGTAAGAACTTCCACTTTCATGATCGGCTCAAGAAGAACCGGCTTCGCTTTTGGAAGTGCTTCACGGAACGCAGTCTTCGCGCAGATCTCGAACGACAGAGCGTCAGAGTCAACGTCGTGGTACGAACCGTCGATTACTACAACCTTCATTGTCTGGATAGGGTAACCAGCAAGGATACCATTGCCCATTGAAGATTTGAATCCTTTTTCAATTGCCGGAATGAATTCACGTGGAATGTTACCACCTGAAATTTCATTCACGAACTGAAGACCAAGATTCTTCGCGTCAATCACGAAGTCAGCGTCGACAGGACCCACTGTAAACTTGATGTCAGCGAATTTACCGCGACCACCAGTTTGCTTTTTATAAACTTCACGGTGTTCAACCGTTGCGTTGATAGCTTCTTTGAAGTTAACCTGTGGTGCACCCTGGTTCACTTCCACTTTGAATTCGCGACGCAGACGGTCAACGATGATTTCAAGGTGAAGCTCGCCCATACCGCTGATGATGGTCTGACCGTTTTCTTCGTCAGACTTCACGCGGAATGTAGGATCCTCTTCAGCAAGTTTATTCAGTGCAACTCCGAGTTTATCAAGATCGACCTGAGTTTTAGGCTCAATTGCGATTCCGATAACCGGCTCAGGGAAGTTCATTGCTTCGAGAACAATAGGATGTTTCTCGTCGCAAAGTGTATCACCTGTTTTGATGTCTTTAAATCCTACAGCAGCACCAATGTCACCCGCTTCGATGAACGGAACCTGGTTTTGTTTGTTCGCGTGCATCTGGAAAATACGTGAGATACGCTCTTTGTTTCCTGAACGTGTATTCAGAACGTAAGAACCTGAATCAAGTTTACCAGAGTAAGCACGGAAATATGCAAGACGACCTACGAATGGGTCAGTAGCAATTTTGAATGCAAGAGCAGCGAACGGCTCCTTCACATCAGGCTTGCGGCTAACTTCTTCTTCAGTGTCGGGATTGATTCCTTTGATGCTCTCCTTGTCCATTGGAGAAGGCATGAGCTCCATTACGTAGTCAAGCATTGTCTGCACACCTTTGTTCTTGAATGCAGATCCGCATACCATAGGAACAACTTTGTTTGCAATACATGCTTTACGCAATGCTGTAAGAACTTCTGCTTCTGTGATTGTCTCAGGAGCATCAAAGAACTTAGCCATTATGTTATCGTCGAATTCAGAAACTGATTCAAGAAGCTTCTCGCGCCATTCAGCAACGTCGGCTTTCATATCCTCAGGAATCGGAACTTCTGTGAATGTCATTCCCTGGTCAGCATCGTTCCAAACAATTCCGCGGTTGTTGATCAGATCAACTACACCTTTGAAATGCTCTTCACCACCGATAGGCAACTGCAACGGAACAGGATTTCCTCCGAGTACTTCTTTCACCTGCTTAACAACACCAAGGAAATCGGCACCCGCACGGTCCATCTTGTTGACGAATCCGATACGTGTAACGTTGTAATTATTGGCAAGACGCCAGTTTGTTTCAGACTGTGGCTCTACACCATCAACTGAAGAGAAAAGGAATACCAAGCCATCAAGTACGCGAAGTGAACGGTTAACTTCTACTGTGAAGTCAACGTGTCCGGGCGTATCAATGATGTTCATTTTGTAATTGTTGTCTCTGTATTTCCAGAAACAAGTTGTAGCTGCCGAAGTGATGGTTATACCACGTTCCTGCTCCTGAACCATCCAGTCCATAGTAGCTGCGCCATCGTGAACTTCTCCGATTTTGTGGTTTACACCCGCATAATAAAGAATACGCTCAGTACAGGTAGTTTTACCTGCATCGATATGGGCTGCAATGCCAATGTTCCGTGTATATCTGAGATCGCTCATGATTTCCCCTCGTTAATATTCAATTACAATCTAAAGTGTGAGTAAGCTTTGTTCGCTTCAGCCATACGGTGAGTGTCTTCTTTCTTTTTGAAAGCAGCACCTTCTTCTTTCGCAGCTGCAACGATTTCTCCGGCAAGTTTAGCTGCCATTGATTTCTCGTTACGCGCACGTGCGTAGCTGATCAACCATTTGATTCCAAGAGCAGTTTTACGCTCGTTACGAATTTCCTGCGGAATCTGGAACGTTGCACCACCAACACGACGACTACGAACCTCTACGTTCGGAGTTACGTTGATCAATGCCTTCTTCCAGGTTTCGAGGCCGTCCGCTTCTGCACGCTTCTGTACGATTTCCATTGCATCGTAGAAAATATCGTAAGCAGTAGACTTCTTTCCTTCGTACATCAGGTTGTTCACGAAACGTGTAACCAAGATGTCGTTGAACTTCGGATCAGGAAGAAGTGGACGTTTTTTTGCTCTGGTCTTTCTCATGGTATTCTTTTGTTGCTTCTCTTATCTCTTATTTCTTAGCAGCTGCTTTCGCTCCTGCTTTTGCTTTCTTAGTTCCGTACTTCGAACGACGCTGATTACGTCCTTCAACACCTGCAGTATCCAACGCACCGCGAACGATGTGATAACGAACACCAGGAAGATCTTTCACACGACCACCACGCACGAGCACAATTGAGTGTTCCTGCAAGTTGTGTCCTTCACCAGGGATGTACGCAATGATCTCCATCTTGTTCGTCAAACGAACTTTCGCCACTTTACGCAACGCAGAGTTTGGTTTCTTCGGTGTTGTAGTGTAAACACGAGTACAAATCCCGCGTTTTTGTGGGCAACTGTCGAGTGCAGCTGATTTGCTTTTGTTAGAAGCTTTCAAGCGGCCTTTGCGTACAAGCTGTTGGATAGTTGGCATGCTGTTTAATTAATTATTGTTCAACGTTTTGCAATAAGTTACTGCCCCATGTCCGGTTTTTGGGGACGGCAAAGGTACTAATTCTTTGATATAAACAACACGCAGTTAAAATATTTTTTGGCTGAAATCCGCGTGCAATGGTCAGTTTGAGGGTTTTTTGATGAGTTTTCGGTGTACATTGGGATCCAGGATTTGAACGTCGGACGAACTGCTAAAACTTTCCGATGAGCCGTTCAAAAACGACCCGAAATCAGCCCTAAAAATGCCCGCCCGGATTCACTCGACCCGCTATTTTTTGCCAAAAACGGCCTATACCAATGCCGACTTTTTCGCGGAATTTCCGGAATTAAAGGGGTCGAGTATCGAGAAAACAGGGGTTAAGACCCGCCGAATTGCGCAAAAAAATGAGGTTTCTTCCGATATGGCGTTGGCTGCGGCCGAGCTTTTGATCAAAGAAGAAGGCCTCAATCGCGAGGAGATTGACTTCATCCTATATAATAGTGCCGATCTGGACTACTACACCCCGGCAACTTCATGCGTTCTTCAGGGAAAACTGGGCTTGAGAAACAACTGTGGAGCGATGGATATCGTGAATGGTTGCAGCAGCTTTGTTTACGGGCTCGGAATCGCAAGCGGAATCATGGAAACGATGGGTGCGAAGAATGTTTTGCTACTGACTTCATCGGTTTTGACCAAATACATTCATCCACAAGATAAAGGAAACCGCTTTCTGTTTGGTGATGGCGCCGCAGCAACATTGATCGTGCGAAGTGACAAGCAACAAATCGGTCCGTTCGTTTACGGAACTGATGGAAAGAGTTATGAAAAGATCATCATCAAGGACGGATTTGCGCGATTTCCATTGACAGAATCGTCGTATGCCAACCGTACTGACGAATACGGCAACACGACGAATGATGCGAGTTTTGAAATGGACGGTACTGCGATATTTCTTTTCTCGAATCGTAGTGTGCCGCCGATGATTGACGAACTGCTTGCAAAAGCATCACTGACGAAAAGTGAAATTGATCTTTTCATTTTTCACCAGCCGAATGTTTTCCTCAATGAACACCTGCGTAAGAAAATGGATATTTCTGAGGATCGATTTTTTCATTGCATGGAAAATTTCGGAAACACGGTGCAGTCAACCATTCCGATCGCTATACGGGAAGCACAGGTTGCGGGAAAACTGAAGCCAGGAATGAAAGTCGTACTGGCAGGATTCGGAACCGGGCTTTCGTGGGCTGCGACGGTCGTGCAATTCTGAGGCAATTCCTTACATTTGGTTTACACTATGGATTCAATTGAAGTATTCGGCGGCAAACTTGAAAAAGAGCTAGATGGCATTGTTCCGGGAAGTATTAAACCCGCTACCAATTACCGTGAAATTCCGGAATGGAGCTCTATGCATGCGCTGATACTCATTGCACTTGCGGAAACCGAATACAACGTTGCGCTTACCGGGGAAGACCTGCGTAAATGCAATACCGTTCAGGATATTTACGATGTGATTAAGAGTCGCTCATAAATGGCACAGTTCAACCTGCGTGGAGCGAAAGTTTGCGGGGTTGCGGCCACCGTTCCGAAAACCAAAGAAAGTAATCGCGATTATCAATTGTTTTCGGATGCCGAACGCAACATGTTCATCAAGACCACCGGAATTGAAGAACGTCGCGTTGCTATTCACGGTGAGACCACTGGAGATCTTTGTGTTAATTCTGCTGAG
>CAYUTR010000339.1:0-5473 GCA_964447465.1 uncultured Chryseobacterium sp. | reverse complement strand
AGCAGAACGAATTGTTTCTGTTCAATCCGAATGGTTTGGCAGAAGCAGATTGGGTGCGATTAGGACTTTCTCCGGCGCAGGCGAAATCAGTAAAGAATTTCGAAGCGAAAGGTGGATTTTTCAGAACGAAGAAAGACGTGAAAAAACTGTATGTTATTTCACCGGAGAAATATTCTGAACTTGAGCCATTCATTGTTATTCCGGCTAAGACAGATTCACTGCCGAAATACGAAAAGAAGAAGTTGGATATAGTTCTTGAGTTGAACACCGCAGATACTTCACAATTGGTAAAAGTGAGTGGCATCGGTCCATTTTTCGCGGCACAGATTGTTGCTTACCGTTTTCGTCTTGGAGGCTTTCACCACAAGGAGCAGCTCATGGAAGTTTACGGAATGGACGACGTGAAGTATGGACAGATTCAGGCTTCATTTAAATGTGATTCAACTTATATCTCGAAGATCAATGTAAATACGGCCGAAGTTTCTGACCTGAAGAAGCATCCATATGTAACTCCAACGGTTGCAAGTGCTCTTGTGAGTTATCGCAAACAACACGGAAATTTCAAGCAACTCTCCGACATCATGCAGTGCAAATTGATCACACCTGAACTTTTTGCAAAGCTTGCACCTTATCTCACACTCTAGGAATGGAAGTCTTACGCAATGCCATCCGTCTTGTTCCTGATTTCCCTAAGAAGGGAATTATGTTCAAAGACATTACTCCGCTTCTTCAGGATGCAAAAATCGGGAAACTGATTGTTGATGAATTTGAAAAACGGTTCGCCGGAAAAAATATTAACGCGATTGCCGGAATTGAAAGTCGCGGATTTCTATTTGGATATGCGCTCGCGTTGCAGATGGGAATTCCATTCATTGCCATTCGTAAGTCAGGAAAGCTCCCGTGGAAAACTGTTGGAATCGATTATGCACTCGAGTACGGGACTGCCAGAATTGAAATGCATGCCGATTCAGTTGAACAAGGAATGAATGTCATGATTCACGATGATTTACTTGCGACGGGTGGAACAGCTGTTGCAGCTGCGAAACTTGTGCAGATGCAGGGTGGGAACGTAGCGGCATTTTCTTTCGTCGTGGAATTGGATTTTCTGGGCGGAAGAAAAGTTCTCCAGCAGTATTCAGAGCAGATTGTAAGTCTTCTCAATGACTAGTGCGATCATGAACAGGATTGCACGTGCGCTATCAACGGTGGTGTTGATGTGTTTTTTCACAGTCGCATTTATTTCAGGGTGCAATGGCGAACAAGCTTCTGTGGTAACAATAGTGCTTCCGCAAAAAGTCGACAGCCTTATGCGTGACACAACAGCGGTTAGCTACTTCGTTGACTCGTTGAAGTTGAATGCGAGAAATGCAAAGGACGACACGACATTGATCAATGTTATTGCGGATATTTCCAATTACTGGAGAGCAAATGAGAAATTGTTCGCGGAAACTGCATTAAATCTATCAATAGAGCAGAATTACTATTACGGAATCACCACCGCTAAATGCAGAGTTGGTAACTACTATACACGTGTCAATGATTTTCAGCATGCTGATAGCATTCTGAATATCGCGCTCGCTGAGGCTACGGCAGACGGAAATTTACGATTGAGGGCGCTGGCTCTTAATTGCATCGGTGATATGTTTCGTGTGCAGAATGAATTCGATACAGCTATTGTTGTTTTACATCAGTCAAGAATGCTGGCAGTTTCGTGTGGTGATCAGAGGAGGCAGGCCTCGTGTCTTAATGGAATTGCCGAGGCTTATCGCAGCCAGACAATATTCGATTCTGCAACCAAGTATTTTAATGAAGGTTTAGAGATTGGTACTGTTGTTAATGACAAGGATCGCATGTCGAAATGCCTGAGTGGTTTGGGTTCGATTTACCGTGCGCAAAACAATGGTCCGAAAGCATTGGGCTACATGCAACAAGCATTAAGGATTGCCCGGACTATACATGATAGAAGGGGAGAATCGGTAGCGTTAGGAAGTATTGGCGGGCTTTATTTTCAGCAGAACGATTTTGTGCGAGCGCGACAGTATTTCGACTCGTCAATGGTAATTGCGCAGGAACTCAAAGACAATACACGGATAATTTATTGTCAGCTTACGATTGGTGCGGGTTACGAGCAGGATACTTTGTTGGTTGATGCAGAAAAATCATATCGCGATGCTTATGAGTTGGCGAAGATCTCCAAAAACAAGGACTACGCTGCTTATGCATTAAATGCCCTGAGTGGAATTCATCGTCAAATGGGACAGTATGATACGGCAATGAAAGAGTGCCAGGAAGCTCTGGCGATTGCGCGTGAAACGGGAAACCGGTCTTACATCACATTAGATCTGTTTAACATGGCACAGATTTACCTGCTGATCCCAGATACTCACATGGCGCTTTTGAAAACAGAAGAGGCGTTTAAGGAGGCTACGGAAGCTGAACTGACCAATGATGTTATGCTTACCAGTGAAATGCTTGCCTGGCTTTATGACACCTTGGGCCGGCATCACGAAGCCTTTCACATGCATGTGCTGAATATGAAAATGAAAGACAGCATACACAATGAAGATCAGATCCGGAAATTCGCAGCCACAGAATTCCAGTTAAAGGAAGAAGACTATGAAGCAGACAAGATTAAAGCGAACGAAGAGCTGAAACGGCAGAAACTTGTCCGCAATGGTTTTATTATTGGTAGTATCATCTTTGCAATTCTCGCATTGGTGATTCTGTACAGCCTTGTTCAGAACCGTAAAGCAAAGCGTGTGATCGAACAGCAGAAGGCAGAAGTTGAAACACAAAAGCATATTGTAGATGAGAAACAAAAGGAGATAGTTGATTCTATCAATTATGCGAAGCGTCTACAGACCGCAATTCTCCCACCAATATCACAGTTCGAACAGACTTTTCCAGACAATTTTATTTTCTATCGCCCAAAGGATATTGTAGCCGGCGATTTTTATTGGATGGAAACGATTGGCGACATCACGTTCATTGCTGCTGCCGATAGTACAGGACATGGAGTTCCTGGTGCGATGGTCAGCGTGGTGTGCAGCAACGCACTCAATCGCGCGGTGAAAGAATTTAATCTGAAAACGACAGGCGAGGTTCTTGACAAAACCACGGACATCGTACTCGAGACTTTTGCGAAGAGTCAGGATGATGTGGCCGACGGGATGGATGTTTCGTTATTGGCTGTTGATCGCAAAAACAATATCGTGCAATGGAGTGGTGCTAACAATTCGCTCTGGTATTTTAAAACAGGAAGTGATTCGTTGTTCGAAATTAAACCAGACAAACAACCTGTGGGAAAATCGGATCATCGAAAGCCTTTCACTACGCACACAATTCCGCTTGAGAATGGATTGACATTCTACCTGTTCACAGATGGATTTGCTGATCAGTTCGGCGGTCCGAAAGGAAAGAAATTTAAGTATAGCCAGCTGCAAAAACTGGTTCATTCATCTGTAGAATTTCCAATGAAAGAACAGGCACGGATTCTTTCAGCGGCATTCGACGAATGGAAATCGTGGAGTGTTGCTGATGGCAAAACCGTCTCGCTGGAACAGGTGGATGATGTTACGCTCTTGGGAATCCGCATCTGAGGCTTACGGTTCCCTGTTTCCGGTTTCCAGAAACGAGTGTTAGGTCGTACAACTCGTGTTGTACAAGGCAAATCAACATTTTTAGACGTGTTATACAGGAAACCGGTAACAGGAAACCCGAAACTATTTTCTCCGCCTTGGGTCGGTTTTTTCTGCTATTTTTGACCTCCGCAAAACAGCAGATTTCCTATGGAATTCAATCAGAATGAAAATCAGGCGATGATCGCCGATATGATCCGAAAATTCGGCGAGGAACACATCCGCCCGAAACTAATGGAGTGGGATGAGTCGCAGGAATTTCCTGTTGACGTGATGAAGAAACTTGGGGAACTCGGATTGCTTGGCGTATTGGTTCCCACAGAATATGGCGGTTCAGGATTCGGATATTTTGAATACGTAACTGCCCTTACCGAAATCGGAAAAATCTGCGGATCAATCTGCCTTTCTGTAGCAGCACACAATTCACTTTGCACAGGACACATTCTCGCTTTCGGAAACGAAGAGCAGAAGAAAAAATATCTTCCAAAACTCGCTACTGGTGAGTGGATCGGCGCGTGGGGACTTACGGAGCAGAACACAGGATCTGACGCTGGCGGAATGTTGACGGTTGCAATTCCTGATGGCGATCATTACGTAATCAACGGATCGAAGAATTTTATTACCCATGCGATTTCCGGTGATGTCGCAGTGGTAATTGTGCGCACAGGAGAAAAAGGGGCGTCGAATTCCACAACAGCATTCATCATTGAGAAAGGCACGAAAGGATTTACGCACGGCAAGAAAGAGAATAAATTAGGCATGCGCGCATCAGAAACGGCAGAATTGGTTTTTACCGATTGCCGCGTACACAAGAGCCAGGTTCTCGGAAAGGTTGGAGAAGGATTTGTGCAGGCGATGAAAGTTTTGGATGGTGGACGTATTTCCATCGCAGCAGTTTCATTGGGAATTGCAAAGGGCGCATACGAAGCAGCATTGAAATATTCAAAAGAACGTCAGCAATTCGGAAAACCAATTTCACATTTCCAGGCCATTGCATTTAAGCTGGCTGATATGGCTACAGAAATTGATGCTGCAGAATTGCTCACGATGAAAGCAGCGGACCTGAAAAATCGCGGAGAGAAGGTGACTAAAGCATCTGCATTTGCGAAATATTATGCATCGGAAGTTTGTGTCCGCGTAGCTACCGAAGGCGTTCAGATTTTCGGTGGATACGGATATACGAAAGACTTCCCGGCGGAGAAATATTATCGCGACTCCAAGCTTTGCACCATTGGTGAAGGCACGTCTGAAATTCAGAAAATGGTGATCTCCCGCGAACTCATTAAAGAGTAAACGTTTTGTTTATGTCATCAAAAGTCCCTTTAGGTATAGCCTGAAGGGACTTTTTCTTGGTCTGGCCAGACTTAGAATTCATGGCTTTCAAATCCATATTAGGCGAAAATCCCTCGGAAATCAGTCGGTTTTGGGATATAATTGTAATGGCATTACGCATACACATTAACAGCTGATTTCTTATGATTCGAAGGCTATTCCCCCGCGTCAATACTGTTGCGAGCATCCAGATTTATACATTCTGGACCACTGTCCTGCTTACCACGATTGCCGGGATTATCATCCTGATGTGATTCCACGGGAATTGCACGCGTTTCGTTTCATTTGAACCCTGCTTTTCTGCAGGTTATCCGCTTCTTCGTCCGCCTGTCATCTTCACCATTTTTGGGTGTTTCTCTCTGTGGCAAATCGTTACTTTTGCTTTTGAAAATCAAAAAATCCCAATGAAGAAATTTCTGTTTTTTATTCCACTCGCTGCGTTGTGTATAAGCGCGGGCATTATCATGAACGGCGAACCTGCTTCGGCCCCGAAGAACTGGTTC
>CAYUTR010000338.1:0-5540 GCA_964447465.1 uncultured Chryseobacterium sp. | reverse complement strand
ATGATCATGTTTCTCGCGCTCAACACAGCGGGATTCACCTTGATACCCGTTACCATTCTTGGCTTACGTGCTGCGGCAAAGTCAACAGGTCCTGCTGATGTTTTCATTCCGATCCTTATTACTTCCTTCTTCACAATGTTATTTGCGGTAACACTGGTTTCTTTTCGTCAACGTATTTTCTCGCGCGGACTTGCAACATGGTTGTTGTCGGCAATGGCGTTGATGGTGGTTGTAGTATTGGGTTTCATGCTGATGTCTCCCGACCTGCGTAGTACAGTTTCGATTATTTGTGGTAATGCTTTGCTCATCGGAATCATGGTTCTCTTTCTCAGCGTTGCACTGTTCAAAAAAATCAACGTCTTCAGCGAATTCATTGAAGGCGCCAAAGAAGGATTTGCTACGATGGTGAGAATCGTTCCCTATCTGGTTGGAATGATTGTGGCGATTGGCGTTTTTAGAAATTGCGGAGTGATGGATTACATCACTGAAGGATTCACAACATTTTTTACCTGGCTCGGAACTGATACCCGATTCGTCCCTGCAATTCCGGTCGCGTTGATGAAACCCTTGAGCGGAGGAGGAACAGAAGGTCTCGTCAACGAACTGTTCAACAATCCTGCATTTGGTCCCGACTCATTCGTGGGTAGATTGTCATCTGTCATTTACGCTTCTGCAGATACTACATTCTACATTGTTGCGCTTTACTTTGGTGCAATCGGAGTGAAAAACACGCGCTATGCCGTTGGCGCAGGATTGCTGGTTGATCTGGCGGGTGTGCTTGGTGCTATTTTCGTTTCGTATTTGTTCTTCGGGTAAATTTTCGTGTTTCGGATTGCATCATATGATACTATCACATCGGGGAACAGGAAACCGGGAACGGGGAACTATCGTATCTTTGCCCCGTGAAAATCTCCGCATCAATCTACTCTACTTCCCGTCCTTTGGAAGAAGTTGTTCGCGAACTGGATGCACACCGCATCGACTTGTTCCACGTGGATTGCAACGACGATCCAAAAGTGTTTGACGACATCGCGAAAATCCGCACCATCAGCAAAACGCCGGTTGATCTTCACATCATCTCGAAAACGCCGGAGAAGTATTTTCCACTGCTTGAGAAAACGCCTTGCGATTATGTGACGTTTCAATTTGAAGATCTTCCTGCACATCTGGAGGTACCTTCTACGATCAAAGGAAGACTCGGTCTTGCCATTACTGCTGCATCTGATATCGATGCGTTTGATGCTTACGCCCCGCGTTTCGATTTCATCCTGATGATGGCCACCATCCCGGGAAAAAGTGGTGGCGAGTTCAACAAAGATATTTTCAGAAAGATTCGCGCGTTCCGTAAAAAATATCCGGAGAAACGCGTGCATGTCGACGGTGGCGTGAACGGAGAAGTATCCTTCATCCTGCGCAACATGGGTGTGTATTCTTCAGTATCCGGATCGTATCTGTTCAAAGCAGAAACTATCGGACTTGCTTTACTCAATTTGAAAACACACGAGAACGAATCGCATTTCCAGGTGAAAGATTTCATGCTGAGCGGCGACGAGATACCAATGTTGCTTCCGGGCAAACGCAATTTTGAAAATGTCCTGAGGAACATCGAAGAATTTCAGATGGGCTTCACCATTCTTGTCAACAGCGACTACAAACTGGAAGGCATTATCAGTAATGCCGATGTGCGCAAGGGCCTTCTCAAACGAATCGGCTGGCTGAATGAAATCGTGGAAGAAGACATCACCAACAAAACTCCGGTGGTGGTGAATGAGAATGCAACAGTGGTTGAGCTCATCCGCCTGATCAAATCGAAAAAGTTTCCGATTACCTATTTGCCTGTCGTTGATAATGACAACAACGTTACGGGCGCACTTACATTCTTCAACCTCGTGAAAGGCGAGGCGTAGCTGATTGTCATACTGAGCGTAGCCGAAGGATGACAAGCGGCGAGGCAGTCCAACGAAATTGAAATTATGATCATAGAACTCAAATCCTCTGTCACCGAAATCCGCGCCAATGAAATCGCGGCGGACATAAAAGCATTCTGTATTCACTACGACGGGCGCTACACGCTCATCACTTCTTCTTCGATGAAAGAGCTCGACAAGAAGTATGACGGAGAGGCAGATCGCGTAACAGTGCTTGCCGACGACATGCAGCTTTCGAGTCGTGCATGGAAACAGGAAACACGCACAATCGATATCAACGGAATCAAGATTGGTGGCAGCACCGGTCACACCGCTTTGATTGCTGGTCCATGCTCAGTTGAATCTGAAGAACAGATGGAGCAGACAGCAGCCTTGCTGAAAGAACTTGGCATTTCTACGCTTCGCGCTGGAGCATACAAGCCGCGGACTTCTCCCTACACATTCCAGGGAATGGGCCTCGAAGGATTGAGGCTTCTCTCGAAAATGCGTGAGAAATACGGTTTCAACATCATCACCGAAGTTCGTGATGCAACGCAAATTGAAGACATCATTGAGCATGCTGATATTATCCAGATCGGTGCGAAGTCCATGTACGATCACGGCATTCTCAAGCGTTGCGGAAAAACTCAAAAGCCGGTTCTGCTCAAGCGTGGATTCGGAACAACGTTACAGGAATTTCTCCAGTGCGCTGAATTCATTCTCGCCGGCGGAAATCCAAACGTGATTTTGTGTGAACGCGGTATCCGCACCTTCGAAACGAAAACACGATTCACGCTCGACCTTTGTGGTGCTGCGTGGATGAAAGAATACAGCAACTTGCCGGTGATTCTTGATCCTAGTCACGCGATCGGTTACGCATACGGCGTTCCTGATCTCGCACGTGCATGTACAGCAATGGGCGTTGATGGATTGCTGATTGAAACACACCCGAATCCTAAAGTGGCGAAGTCAGATGCTTCACAACAATTGAATCATGATGAGTTCCGCGCCTTGGCGAAATCGTTAAAGGCCGTGGCAGAATCAATCGGCAGAAAAATAATCTAACCACATAGGATCATAGAAACATAGCCCTATGTTTGCTAAGCGTTAACAATAGAACACATAGAATCGCTAAAACGATTTCGCCGATCATGAGTCAGTACGCCGCCAACCTATCCTTTTTACTCCGCAAACACGAACTTGAAAAAGCTTCGTTGAGCGCAGAACTTGGTGTTGCGAATCTTGGCCATCCATTGCCGGATGAAATTGCATCAATCGCAAATCGTTTTTCGTTGACGACAGATTTGCTTCTGAAAACCGATCTCGAAACACGGGAAGAAGCGCGCAGCAAAGAAATCAAAATGGTCATCTTCGATATTGATGGAGTGATGACCGATGCCGGAATGTATTACACTGAAGCCGGAGATGAATTCAAAAAATTCAACGCAAAAGATGGATTGGCGATTCGACGTCTAGAACAGCGCGGCATTCACACCGGAATTATTTCTCACGGATACAATAGCAATCTTATTAAGCGTCGCGCTGAGCGATTACACATCAAGCACGTAGAAGTTTCTCAGGTGCCGAAGAAAGAAACACTCGCGCACTGGTGCAAAGAATTAAACATTACTCCCGAACAGGTTTGTTTTATCGGCGATGACATCAACGATGAAGACATCATGCGTGTGGTTGGTTTTTCGGCCTGCCCAGCTGATGCAGTGGATGATGTGAAGAACATGGTTCACGTTGTGCTGCAGAAGAAGGGTGGCGAGGGTTGTGTGCGGGAGTTGATTGATCTGTACATCGACTAAAATTAATCACAGAGGACGCTGAGGTATTTCACGGAGGTGCACAGTGTTCCGAATCTCATTTTTCTCAGTGAAAACACCCTGTGACCCCCGTGATTAAATTGGAACGCTTCTTGAATAATCAGAATATGAGAAAATCCTTCCTCCTGTTTTTTGCTGCCGGCCTACTGCTGTCCGCGCATGCCCAACAACCCGCTTTCGTCACCGATTCTCTTTCCATCTACATGCAACGAGAAATGGCCGCTTGGTCTATTCCCGGCGCTGCGGTGGCCATTGTGAAAGACGGAAAAGTTGTCGTCTCTCAAGGTTACGGAGTGAAAGAGCAAGGGAAAAAAGATTCCGTGAACAACGAAACGCTTTTCCAGATTGCATCGTGCTCGAAAGCGTTTACTGCTACTGCCATCGCAATGCTCCACGTGGAAAAGAAATTATCACTGGATGATTCTGTAGTGAAGTTCATTCCTGGATTTCGTTTGTATGAAACGTACACCACGAACAATTGCACGGTGCGCGATTTACTTTGTCACCGCATCGGATTACAAACTTTCCAGGGCGACTTTGCAAACTGGGGTTCGAATTTTACGCGCACGGAAATCGTGGGACAAATGGCGAAGAACAAACCCGCATATGGTTTCCGCGCGCAATACGGTTACTGCAATATGGGATTCTCTGCTGCCGGAGAAGTGATTCTCGCTGTTAGCGGAATTACGTGGGACAAATTTGTACACGATAAATTTTTCGTTCCGCTGAAGATGAATCGCTCGAGCACGACGTACGAAGAACTGCTTGCCGACAAAAACAAATGCACCGGGCATTCTTATTGGGACGGAAAGAATGTGACTGTTCCTTATGACAACATCAATAACCTTGGTCCAGCAGGATCGATCAACTCCTGCGTGAAAGATCTTTCAAATTGGTTGTTGTGTCAGCTCGACAGCGGACGTTTCGAAAGCAATCGTGTGATTCCGTTTGCAGCGCTTGCAGAAACACGTAAGTCGCAGATTCCTTTGCCGTCGCGTTCAAAAGGGTCCCACCTTGGTGGTTATTGTCTCGGATGGCAAACGATGGATTACAACGGCGTACAGCCTTTCTGGCACAATGGCGGCACCAGCGGATTCGTAACAACGGTTTGTTTTATTCCTGAACTAAATCTCGGAATTGTTGTACTCACGAATACAGATCAGAACAGTTTCTACAACGCACTTCGCATGCAGATCATGGATGCGTATCTGAAATTGCCGTATAAAAATTACAGTCAGATCAGCCTTGTACCATTCATGAACGCACGCAATGCCGATAACACGCAAATCGCCATGTGGAACGCGAAAGTGAAATCCGCACCAAAACTTCCGATTGCAGCGAAAGAGTGTGCCGGCACGTACATGAATCCTGTTTACGGGAAGATGATCATTGTGGAGCAGAAAGGAAAACTCACGGCACTATTCGAACATCACCCAAAATATTTCGGCACGCTCGAGTACATGGGCGATTCAACTTTTCTCTGCACGTACAACACGCCGCTCTGGGGAATCAAAGAAGTTCCGTTTAAAATCGAGAATGGGAAAGTAACTTCGATTACGATTTCCGTTGCGGATTTTGTGGACTATCTGCCATATGAGTTTATCAGACAATAACCGACGCGAGGATCTCATGTCCCACTAACTTCTGCATGCCTGCAACATGCAATTCGTAATACCGGATAATCGCATTCAACGCAATCCTTCTCTTCTCTCCGTTCATCTGCAACTCCTGCATGTGCTGGAAATCGGTATGAAACACTTCTTCGAACAATCTTGATTCCACCGCATCGAGGAAGTTGAAGTGT
>CAYUTR010000337.1:0-5541 GCA_964447465.1 uncultured Chryseobacterium sp. | reverse complement strand
TACGAAATTGAGCGCCAGTATAAGTCGGGAATTGGAATGGGAATCGTTTATCGTACCGGACAATGGTTTTCGGTCGAAGGCGTTTTCACACGGTATAAGCGGCACACGGCGTTATCTCTCGATGATATCCAGGCATGGACGGCAGACCTGAACGGTCAGCTTTCAATGCGGATCGGAGAAAGCGATCTTTATTTCCGCATGATTTTTGGTGTAGGATATGTTGACTGGAAAGGATATTTCATAAGACCGAACCTGAACGACAATTATCACTACTACTATGGAAAGCTGCTCAAAGATCAATTCTACACCGGAAACATCGGTTGGGGATTTGCGCATTATTTCTTCAAGCAACGTTTGGAAGGTTTTGGCGACTTCAGAATGAGGTTCGCTGCTGATCCGAGAGTAATGTTCTCGATCCGCGATACACAATTTCAGTTCGGATTGCGTTATTCTCTGTATCACGAGAAGGACGATGATAAGAAGCAAGGTAGCGCCTCACGGAAAACAAATCGTGAAAAGAAACGTAAACAGTACAAGTGGTTGAAGGATAGACAATGAAACTTGCTGCACACATATTCTTTGCTGTTTTCGCTTTGGGCGGACTAACGGTTTGTGCCCAGGCGCCGGTGGAGAAAACAATTACGTTCAGCGGAGTTGTTTTCGATGTGCAGGATACTTTTGCAACTCCGGCTCCAATTGTTGTCAACCGCAGAACAGGAACTGGTCATGCATTTCTTCCTGGCGGTACATTTTCGATTCAGGGTTATAAAACGGATACGTTTCTGGTAACCGCTGGTGGATATGAATTCGCGCGGTATTGTTTCAATGATTCCGCCGATAAGCCAGCGTTCTTTGAACGTGTAGGATTGTCAATCAAAACGGGTCACCTGAGTCAGGTTACAATTTTCCCGGTGAAAGATCTCCAGGATATCAAGCAGGACCGTGAGCAATTGGGAGTAGAACCAACCCGCACAACACAAGGCCCGGTCGACGCAATTTCAAGTCCGATCACATTTCTCTATGAACGTTACAGCCGCGAAGGCAGATCCAAAGCCCTGGTTGCTGAAATGGAAAATGAGGACCGTAAGAATGCCATTCTGAAAGATCTTTTCCGCACGTACAACAGAGCGGGAGTAATCAATCTTCCCGAATCCGATTTCGATTCGTTTATCCTGTACCTCAACATGCCAGAGTCCTATCTCAGGACGGCGAGCGATTACGAACTGGCAGTAACGATCAAGCAGCGTTACGAACTGTTCATGCGTTCGCGGCAGATTCACAACCATAATCAGAAGTAAAAACTTTCTTTGGCTTCGATCGATTACCTTTGCTGCATGGCATTCCGGTACCTGGCGTTGTTGATTGCACTTTTCCTGATGTCGTGCGGCTCAAAACCTGTTGAAGATTCCAACAAGAATGACAGTCAGTACCAACCTCCCGTGAAGATTGATTCTACTCGTAAAGGTCTGGTGTTTCCTGTATCGATGAATCTTGTGCGTAAATCTGCCTACGATGATTTCTATATCCGGATAGGAGATTCGGTTTATCAATGCAGCTACAAAGGCGTTATAACCTCTGCCGATACATTGGGCAATTCAATGGGTTTAATTGCTAATCTGAAGGCAGAATATCTCATCGACAAAGTCTATTTTCAACCAACAGGAAATAATCAGTTTTTTATTGTGTGGCAGGAAACGGACCACAAAGGAGTTACGTCTTATTTCGCACTCTTTAATAGAGGGAGTACGCAACCTGTATGGAGGGAAAAAATCAAAGCGCATTCACCGGGACAACCGGTTATTGATTCGAACCTCGTTTACATCAGTTCGCTTGGAATGGTGGGGAAACTTGATCTTTATTCAGGAGAGGCATATTGGAAATACGATTCGTTGTTTGACCCTTTGAAACTTTCATTCAAAGAGTTTGAACGACCGTTGCTGTATACATCTACTGTATGCTTTTTCGATAAACCGATCAAAGGGAAGAAAGTTAATCGCGATTCTATCTGGATAAATGATAAGTCGGGGAAACTTGTCCGCTGACCGAGAACGAATTCACTTATCTTTACCCTCGCAGGGTTATGGCACCACGGCTTCTCTTCACTCCGCAGCAACTCAACATAACGATCAACCGACTTTGCCACCAGTTGATCGAAATACACGACGATTTTTCTAATTCCGTAATCATAGGGCTTCAGCCCCGCGGTGTTTATTTAGCACGGCGGATTCACGAAACACTTCAGGGAATTCTCAAACGCGATGATGTACGCTTCGGTCAGCTCGACGTTACATTTTACCGCGACGATTTCCGCAAGAAAGATCTTGTTCCCAATAAAACACAGATTGATTTTATAATAGAAGATAAAAACGTTGTTCTTATTGACGACGTGTTATACACGGGAAGAACAATCCGCTCTGGTCTTGATGCAATGATGGCATTCGGTCGACCGAAGGATGTTGAATTGCTGGTGTTAATTGATCGCAGGTTCAGTCGCAATCTTCCTATTCAGGCGAAGTATGCCGGAAGAACGGTAGATACGGTTTCATCAGAGAATGTTAAAGTAGAATGGAAAGAGACCGGCGGAGAAGATCACGTCTGGCTCATTACACAATAGAGAATGTCGAAACGGTTAAGTGTTAATCACCTCTTAGGGATCCGCCAGGTAACGCAGGATGACATTCAGCTCATTCTCGATACTGCGGTTCAGTTCAAAGATGTGATCAACCGTCCGATCAAAAAAGTTCCTTCACTGCGTGACATAACTATTGCCAATCTCTTCTTCGAGAATTCAACGCGGACGAGAGTTTCTTTCGAGCTTGCACAGAAGAGACTTTCAGCGGATACGGTGAGTTTCTCCGCAGCAACTTCCTCGGTGAAGAAGGGTGAAACGCTCATCGACACAGTCAACAACATCCTGGCGATGAAAGTCGACATGGTTGTAATGCGTCACCCGAATCCCGGTGCATGCATCTTCCTGTCGCGGCACATCAAAGCGAGTATTGTAAATGCGGGCGATGGAGCACACGAACATCCGACGCAGGCTTTGCTGGATGCGTTCTCCATCCGTGAAAAACTGGGAGATCTTGCGGGCAAGAAAGTGGCCATCATCGGCGACATTCTTCATTCCCGGGTAGCGCTTTCCAACATTTATCTCCTGAAGAAAATGGGAGCCGAAGTGATGGTCTGCGGTCCAACAACGCTCATCCCGCGATATATTTCAAGTCTTGGTGTACTAGTTGAACACGATTTACGTAAAGCATTGAAATGGTGCGATGTAGCCAACATGCTTCGTATCCAGCTGGAACGCCAGGATATCAAGTATTTTCCATCACTTCGCGAGTACACGATGCAGTATGGCTTGACGATGGATCATCTCCGAAGTCTCGACAAAGAGATTGTAGTAATGCACCCGGGACCGATCAATCGTGGAGTTGAAATCACGAGTGAAGTTGCCGATTCCAAACAGGCAATTATTCTCGATCAGGTTGAAAATGGTGTTGCAGTTAGAATGGCTGTGTTGTACCTGCTGGCTTCACGCACTGAAAACTAGCGCCCGTTTCCCATTTAAATGAAAGTAATTAGGACTGAAATGCGGATTGATACTGCAGAATATTGCATTGGGCTTTAAATCGGCTGTTTTTGAGAAAAAAATCCTATTTTTGCTAGGTATGAATCAACCATTTACCGTTGAACGTGGAGACCGTTACACTTTGATCAAAGTGTCGGCAGATAAATTGGATACGCTGGTTGCACCTGCGCTCAAATCAGAGCTTGTAGTGCTGAATGCAGATGGTGTGCGCAACCTGATCATTGATCTTGGTGAAACGCGTTATTGCGATTCTTCCGGACTCAGTTCGATCCTTGTTGCTAATCGTCTTTGCAAGAATGCTAACGGCACACTTGTACTCTCCGGTTTGCAGGATCCTGTTAAAAAACTGATTGCGATTTCGCAGTTGGATTCCATTCTGAAAATTACGGTTGGGGTAGCAGACGCAATTGACGCGATTGTTGCAGCCGATGTTGAGAATAACGCTGAATAACCATTAAGAGTAACGCTGATTAATTTTTTCCCCGCTGATGAAAAAACTCTACTTCATTTCAATTCTTGCGCTTAGTTCATTCACTGCCGGCGCGCAGTGCGTGATAAACCAGAGTGTGTTTTCAGGGCCGAATGATTATCGTATCCTGCCTGATACCGTTATGAATATTCCGATAGCAACAGTGAGCATCGGATACTCGACAGATCTGCAATTTCATGTGCAGCCTGATACAACAACGCCACTTGGAACGTTTCCTATCACCCATGTCCAGATCGATAGTATTTCCGGTATTCCTGCTGGATTTTCCTACTCGACCAATCCTACGAACGGCACATTCCCTGGTGGAAGTTATGGTTGTGCGTTGTTTACTGGTCTTGCTACTGCCGGACAGGAATTAGGTGGACCGAACTCAGACGGTGTTTATCCGATCATCATTTACTTTACCGCAGAAGTAAGTGTATTCAGTCAGCCACAGCAATTCCCATCTACAAAAACAGGGTACACGCTGCGTATTCAGGCATTTAATAATGTTCCTGCAACGGCGAACGTCAATTTCGCAGTAAGCCAAAGCATTCCAAACCCTTCTGACAAGCAGGCCGATTTCTCTTTCACAAACCCTACGAATGGTGCAGTACAATTCACGTTGTACAACATTCTCGGAGAAACAGTGAAAATGAGCGCGATCTCTGCAACCAAAGGCGACAATCACTTTACATTAAGCACTGCTGAATTACCTGCAGGAGTTTACCTGTATACTTTCCGTTCAGGAGCTTCAACGGTAACACGCAGAATGACGGTGACGCACTAATGGCTTCACGTTTCGAGCTAACGATTCTCGGAACAAGTTCCGCAACGCCAACATCCAAAAGATTTCCGACCGCTCAGGTACTCAATGTATCTGAGCGTCTTTTTTTGATCGACTGCGGAGAAGGAGCACAGATACAATTGCGCCGTTACCACGTAAAGTTTCAGCGCATCAACACCATATTCATTTCTCACCTGCATGGCGATCATTACCTGGGATTGATGGGATTGATTTCTTCCATGCATCTTCTCGGTCGTCAGAAGGCGTTGAAAATATTTCACCCAAAAGGTCTGCGCGAAATTATTGATCTGCAGCTGCAGCTCACGGCCACAGCTCTCAATTATCAGATCGAATGGACAGAGCTCAACACTTCTGTGCCGGCGATGATTTTCGAAGACAGCCAGGTAACCGTGGAGACGATTATTCTGCATCATCGCATTCCGTGTTGCGGTTTTCTTTTTCGCGAGAAGGAAAAACCACTTTCACTGATCAAGGAAAAGCTGCAGCAGTACGAAATCCCCATTGCGATGTATCATCAGATCAAACGTGGAGAGAATATTACGTTGCCCGACGGACGCAAGATTCAGAACAGAGAAATCACCCATGAGCGCGCAAAGCCAAGAAGCTATGCGTTCTGTTCCGACACCCGTTACAACGAAGGTGTTGCAACTGCGGTGAAAGATGTCGATCTGCTTT
>CAYUTR010000336.1:0-5569 GCA_964447465.1 uncultured Chryseobacterium sp. | reverse complement strand
GGATCTAAGATCACATATGTAACATGGAATGATGTTGAAACAGGTGCGATCATGACCATTCCAGCTGCAGGCGGAAAAGGAACAAAGATCACGCAGGAGAAAGGCATTTTCCGTACACCATCATTCTCGCCAGATGGAAAAACAATTGTGTTCGATAAAGAAGACGGCAACGATGCACAAGGCGGAGCTTTCTGTGTGAAGCCCGGCATGTACACACTCCCAGCTTCAGGCGGAGCAGCTACTTTCCTGTTCAACAACGGCGGAGAAATTCCACGTTACAGTGCCGACGGAAAGAGCATTCACTATTTCCTCGATATGGGGGATGCAAAAGAGTTGCACGATTATAACCTGACAGACAGGAAAGATCGTGTGCTCGCAACTTCACAATACGCATGGGAAATTGTTCCGAGTCCGGATAACAAATGGATTGCATTCCGCGAGCTGTTCAAAGTTTATGTGTGTGCATTTCCGGCCTCAGGTAAAACACTTGATCTTGGAAAAGATATGGGTGCTGTGCCGGTGAATTGCGTTACGCGCGATGCAGGTCAGTCGCTTCACTGGAGTTCTGATTCGAAAAAACTGAACTGGACCATGGGCGATCAGTATTTCTCACGCGAAGTGAAAACTACTTTCGGATTTGTTGAAGGCGCACCTGATTCTATTCCGGGACCTGATACAACTGGAATTTCCATTGGTCTTGTACTCAAGTCGGATAAGCCAACAGGAAAAACTGCGTTGACCAATGCACGCATCATTACAGTTGACGGCAGCAACAAAGTAATTGAGAACGGAACTGTTCTTATCGAAGGAAACAAGATTGTTGCAGTTGGTGAATCATCAACCATGAAGCTTGCAGCCGATGTGAAAGTGATTGACTGCAGCGGGAAAACAATTATGCCGGGAATTGTTGACGTTCACGCTCACCTTGGAACTTTCCGTCACGGTTTGAGTCCACAGAAACAATGGAGCTACTACACGAATCTCGCATTCGGTGTAACAACAACGCATGATCCATCATCGAATACAGAAATGGTGTTCTCACAATCTGAAGCGGTGAAATGCGGCAACATGGTTGGTCCACGTATTTTCTCTACTGGTTGGATTCTCTACGGTGCTGAGGGCGATTTCAAAGCGACCATCAACAATTATGATGATGCACGCTCTGCAGTTGCACGTACGCAGGCTTGTGGTGCATTCTCAGTGAAGAGTTACAATCAACCGCGTCGTGAACAGCGTCAACAGGTAATTGCGTCATCGCGTGCACTGAAAATGATGGTCGTTCCTGAAGGCGGATCAACATTCAATCACAACATGACGGAAATTCTCGACGGACACACAACTGTTGAGCACAACATTCCGATTGCAACTGTTTATGATGATGTTGTAAAACTGTGGTCAAACAGTCAGACTGCATACACGCCTACTCTCATTGTTGCATACGGTGCGAAGAATGGTGAAAACTATTGGTATCAGCATACCAACGTTTGGGAAAACAAGCGTTTGTTGGAATTCTATCCGCGTGGTATGATTGATTCCCGATCACGTAATCGTGAAATGGCGCCTGAAGAAGAATACAACTGGGGACACATCCAGGTAGCGCAATCGTGTAAGAAGCTTTACGATGCAGGTGTGAAAGTAAATCTCGGTGCTCACGGACAGATTCACGGTATCGGTGCTCATTGGGAAATGTGGATGTTTGTACAAGGCGGATTCACCAACCAGGAAGCAATTCGTTGTGCTACTATGAATGGTGCCTGGACTATAGGCATGGACAAGTACATCGGTTCAATTGAAGCTGGTAAGCTTGCGGATCTCGTTGTGATGGACAAGAATCCGTTGGAGAACATCCGTAACTCTGAATTCATTTCTTACACGGTGATCAATGGTCGTGTATACGATTGTGCAACGATGAACGAAATCGGCAATACACCAAAGGCACGCACTAACTTCTGGTGGGAGAATCCGAAATACAACGCGAAGTACGAATTCCATGAGGAGACACATTCATTCATGCACGATAACTGCGGATTGGATGAGTAGATAATTGGTCACTTCAACTAATCGTGAAACGACGCTAATTTGTCAGTTCGAGCGCAGTCGAGAACTCAACAATTTAGCGTCGTTTTCGTTCCCATTGAATTATATTTGCACAACCTCATTCAACCCCAATGGAAGCAGTTCACACAGTCGTTAACATTCCGTATCACGGTAACATCGTTCCGTATTATCCACCTGCCACCACGCAGATGACGAGTGCACCAGTTGGAACACGCATTAAGAAATTTTTTCAGATGCTTGTTGCTGCAGTTCTTATCGGTGGAGTCATTGCGGCCATTGGACAAGGAGTTGAATGGACCTGGTTATTCTGGACGGGAATCGGTGTGGGTGTATTGGTTTTCATTAGTGGTATTTATACCGCACTTACTTTGCGTTTGGGAAAGTGTCCGTATTGTCATCAGGAAATTGGCAGAACAAGTGATATTAACCTTAATTCAGGTGATGATAATCTGCAGGTTGAATGCACCATCTGTTGCAGCTGGCTTGTTTCGCATAAAGGAGAATTGCGCGCTTACACAAAAGCAGAGGTGAAAGACGACAAGGAATTCAAGTGCAAAGTGATGGAGAGAAGCACCTGGCCAAATGAGTGTCTGGTGTGTGGAGTTCCGCCAACGCGCTACATCGAGATGAAGAATACAAATCTCAATGCAGGATTGCTGTTGGTAGGAAAAGTATCCGTTTCGTGGGGAAGTCTAAAAAATGCACCTTATTGCGAGTATCATATGGATGCAGTGAAGTTGAAAATTGAAGACAAAACCATGTTTCTGATTTTCCCTGAGTACGAGATGATGAAACGATATCAGCATGTGAATTATCATCTGTTCATGACAGGACAACATTTATAAACGCGGGCACGCATTTTGCAACAGCAGTATTAAACGATACCCCTCAATGAAATCCTGACGTTTACAGTCAGGATTCACGAATTCAAGATTAAAAAATGACAATGCATGAGTAAACACATTTTTCTTCTTCTGATTCTCACTTTATCGGTGGGCGTGTCGGCCCAAGATACAATCCCGTTCAAAAGCACTTACAAAGGTGGCTCGAGAAACGAAGAGTACCTTGTAAACAAAGACGGGAATCGCATCGGGAAATATATTCGCTACACGCGTTACGGCAAAGTATATACCGAAGGACAGTATAACAATGGTACACCGGTGGGAATCTGGAACTATTATCGTCCCGACACATCAGGTCTATTGGTTGAAACGCTGAATTTCGACACACACAAAGAAACTTATGTTGATTCTATCAACGTGAACTCACTCGTATGTGGTCCACGTTATTTCGGAGGCAATACAGCGAAGCAGGAGTACATTCAATTGCGGATCAGAACAGATTTCACAGAAGAGCAAAGAGCTTTTATGAAAGGTAAGTCGGTTATGGCTGTGTTTGAAATTGATATCCTTACATTCACAACTTATGCTATAACGATTGAGAATTACGGTTATCCGAAAGACATAGTGGATAAGATGTACAAGATTATCTCAGAAATGCCTGCATGGCTTGCACCGGTTTGCGACAAAGGCGATGTGCCCGTATGGCGTCAGTCAGTCGTATTTGTATTCTAAAATCTTATTGATGTGAAGACGCCGGAAGAGATACTCAAAGATTTTTGGGGCTTTCGCGAATTCCGTCCGCTGCAGCGGGAAATTATTCAGAATATTCTTGATGGCAAAGATTCGCTTGCGTTGCTTCCGACAGGTGGTGGAAAATCGTTGTGCTTCCAGGTTCCTGCGATGTGCATGGATGGAATCTGCATCGTAGTTTCTCCACTCATTGCGCTGATGCTCGACCAGGTGAATCGTCTGAAGGAAATGAATATTCCTGCAGTTGCGATTACATCAACCATGTCGAAACGCGAGATTGATGTTGCATTCGACAATTGCGTTTACGGGAAAACTAAATTCCTGTATCTCTCACCTGAACGACTCATCACTGAAATCGCACGTGTGCGTATTTCAAAAATGCGGATCAGCTTTTTCGCAGTCGACGAAGCACACTGCATTTCCCAATGGGGCTACGATTTCCGTCCTCCTTATCTCGAGATCGCAGAAATACGCGAACTGCATCCCAACGTTCCGATTCTTGCACTAACTGCAACAGCTACCCCCCAAGTTGCACTCGACATTCAGGAAAAACTGAAATTCAAAAACGGCAAAGTTTTTTCCCAGAGTTACGCACGACACAACATTGCGTACGTCGTTCGCAAGACAGAAGACAAGAACGGACAATTGTTCAAACTCGCAGAACGTGTGCAAGCTTCCGGAATCGTTTACGTCCGCAATCGCAGAAAAACGCAGGAGCTGGCATTGTTGCTGCAATCCTCGGGCATTCCTGCGACGTTCTATCACGCAGGATTGAATGCACAAGATCGTGCAACACGTCAGCAGATGTGGCTGGAGAATAAAGCGCGCGTGATGGTGGCAACGAATGCATTCGGAATGGGAATTGATAAACCAGATGTGCGCTTTGTTGTCCACATGGATTTGCCGGACAGTCCGGAAGCTTATTTTCAGGAAGCAGGTCGCGCCGGAAGAGATGGTGCAGAATCGGGAGCCATCATGTTCTGGAATGATTCCGATATCGCGAATCTTGAATCGCAGTTGCGACAGTCGTTTCCTGAACTGAAAGATATCCGTAAATGCTGGCAGGCGGTGTGTAATTTTTACCAGATTCCTATTGGTACTGGTGAAAACGTAACGCTGGTTTTCGATCTGAAGAAAATTTCTTCGACTTATAACATCGATCAGCTCCAGATTTATCACAGTATGAAGATCATGGAGCGGGAAGGTTATCTCGTGTTGTCGGATGCCATTCTACAGCCATCACGCGTACACATCCGTTGCACGAACGAGGAGCTGTACAAGTACGAAGTACAGAATCTGGCTGACGAAACGTTGCTCAAGGCAATGCTGCGCATGTATGGCGGCATGTTCGAAACGTATGTCAAGATCAGCGAAATGGATCTGGCCCGTCGCACCGGTAAAAGCGGAGAAGTTGTTGCCGCCGATCTGAAGCGTTTCGAAAAACTTGGGTTGATCTCGTACGTTCCAAGAACAGATCAGCCATTGTTCACGCTGTTGCAGAAGCGTCCGGATGCATATTCATTGTACATCTCCCCTGCCAATCTCATCGAGCGGAAGAAAACGGCAGAGAGTCGCGTGAAAGCGATGACGGAATTTGTGCGCAATACGGATACGTGCAGACAGGTTTTGCTATTGCGTTTCTTTGGAGAAATGAATGCTCCGGTTTGCGGTAAGTGCGATAATTGCAAGAAGAAAGTTGCAGACGGAAAATTGAAAATGCGATTGAATCTGGAGGATGAAATTCTCGCGGTTCTGAAAGTTGAGCAGAAAGATGTTCGAGAGTTGGTGGAGATGTTTCCGATTGAATTGCATGCGGAGGTGAATACGGCGTTGAGGAAACTACTCGATCGGGAGGTGGTGGTGTTTGATAAGACGCGGAAGCTGAAGATTAAATAACCCTGCAAGCGCTTAACCCTTGC
>CAYUTR010000335.1:0-5601 GCA_964447465.1 uncultured Chryseobacterium sp. | reverse complement strand
CAACAACCCGGTGTTGAAAATACAATAGTCGAACAATTTTGAAAAATAATATTCGACGTCAGCGGTGCTTGTGCAGGAACGATTCCGTCTATCATGTTCGGAAGTCCATATCGGTTCGCGATCTGACCGTATGTGGCCGAAAGGTGGACGTCCTGTGCATTAAATCCAGCACTCATGCTGTTATTCGGGTTACTAAAACTTGCTACATAGCCATCACCGAGTCCACACACGTAAAGCACACTATCAGGACCGAGTTGCATAGAACCCGGAGAGATCAGACTTGGTAAAATTGCAATCACCGTATCCGTTAATGATGTTGGTGAAATAATTGATGCGTGTATCTGCGGGCTGCTTAGTGTTCCGTAATAAAGCGTTTTACTGTCTGGGCTGAATGAAACCCCATAATACCATGTAATACTCGGTGAAGCAATTGTTCTTTCGTTGCTGATCGCGCCCGTAGAATTATCAAAATCCAAAACCGAAATGCCGATGGAACTCGCAGAAGTAACAGCTAGTAGACTGTTATCGGGTGATCCTTTAAGTGATCCGAGAATTGCGCTTGCGCCCGATGGCATCACATACGTGGCCGGTAAGTTCCCAAAGCCACTAGGGTTAGTGATGCCTGCTGGTGAAATCAAATAAACGAGTAAAGCGGTGGACCAAACAGGTGGTGGCCCTTTCGCTCGTGTTATTAACCAGTAGTCACGACCATTACAGTGCGGTATTGCCGTTATCCCTTCATTAATGTGAGGACATCCCTGTAACCGTGGCAACGTATCATTTAGCACTATCGGAATCATGGTACCATTGCTATCGGCAACAATTGAATAATGTATCGGTCCGATCAAAAGATGTTCAGGCCCGTGGAACAAATACCACCAGTTGTCGTGCAATGGGTGTGGTACACTTATGATCTGGGCCTTACTTGCTGTTGTATCACCATCCAGACCCGCAATAGCAAGGTTGTGATTCTTGTCCCAAACAGAGAAGCCGTCTGAATAAAAAATTAAACTTCCATTTGTATCGCTTACAGTCACACAGCCCTCAGATACATTCATCGTATTATTTAGGTACGTTGTATTATCATTCGTTGCAATTCCCGAAGAAAAATCAATTCCAGCCCATCTGCCGAAATACCAATGACCCTGATCACTCGCCAATGCAGCACAAGGATTCACGTACACGTAGACCGAATCCTTGATGCTGTCATTAAAAGCATCGTATGCAGTAAGTACTACAAGTTCCTGACCAGATCCGGACCACGAGACACTTGGATTTTGCGCAATTGAGGAAGCTGGATTCCCACCGTTAAATTGCCATTGCCATGCAACCGCAGTAAATCCGGGTCCAGAGGGAGTACTAAAATTAACTGTGTCATTCATGCAAATCTGAGTCGGAGCAATAATTGCAGCAAGCAGTTGCGCAGGAAGACATCCGGTGGGACTAGCGACACCTGTCAGTGATAAATTTACGTTGTCAATGAGTGTACTTCGATTAGTCAGCAAGTAGTTCCTCATGACAAGACCCTGCTCATTTGTGAAAGTGTTGATGCAATTGTCATCTGCCCACGTCATGTAGTTTTCTATCATGTCGGGGTGATTGGCAGGTCCAACTGTAAAATATAATTCTCCGCAAGTATTTGTAACGGAACACGACCCAGATTGATTAGTTGTAGGCGGAGTATCGCAGATCAAATCTCCGTTAATTGTACATGTGCTTGTGTCCATACCTGCACAGCCTCCAGTGAACGTGTGAAGCAAGTTAAGATAATGCCCTGCTTCATGGGTGCAAATATTGCCAGTATTGTATTGCGGATTCAGCGTGGGGAAGTTATTATTGTTGACCGTGTTGTCACCGAACATGTGAACATCCATTACAATGCCATCTAACGGACATAACAGATTATTGTCTACTGGTTTCGGTGAGTACCCTGCATATTGACTTGAACCTGCGCTGTCGGTTACTTGATTCACAGTCCAGATGTTAAGGTAGTTTCCAAATGGAAAATACGATCCGTTAGGATGGGTTATAGAAAGTAAAGTATCAACTGTGTTGAAGTATGTTTGCGAATAAATCTGATCAAGCGCAAACGCATTGCTCGGATTAACACCGTACCGCATTACTCCTGGCTCTAATGTATCTGTCCACTGAGTTGGCCCCATTGGCACAGTTGCCAGGCAAAATTGAATTCCAACATTGACCGCATATCCACCAGATGGGAGCATTGTATATAACGTGTCATTCGCGAAATCGGCATTCATTCGATCAATCTGGGATTTGATCTGAGCGTATGAAATATTAATTCCTTGGCCAACCGATTGAGTATTCGGATGAATCACGTGAACAACAACGGGAACGATCAGCGGATTCGTACTTTGAGTTGAAATCACGTTGGAATTGTAATTATGCAGGTACACCGACTGTGAAATTCGACCTTGCATAAATATTGTGTCTTCGGCTTTGGCCGCATCAAAAGCAGCGTCGAACGGACATGTGAAAATTTGCGAGTACGCAGTGCCGCTCAACAACAAAAGGGAAATTGCAAGTAACTTTTTCATTTGGGTTACGCTTAAAATGATTCAAAGGGTTTGGCCAATAGGTATTCACCTACACCAACGGCACAGCCTCGTTCAAAGACGAAACAATTTTCACTGAGTAATTTTCCAACATCAGGTCCGAGTCTGTTTTCATCGAGTGCAAGGGGGGAATCTGCGGCTCATGAAAAGTTAGCGAGGACAGCGGTCAAACCGTTTGTTGGATTTGATACCGCAATATAATACGCCAAGATGACTCGTGTCAAGCATTATGGGTGAATTCTTCAATAATATTTTGCCTTGATTATACTTGTCCAGAAAAAGTCCGGTATTAAATCATTCCCATTTTATGTGTAGGCACGTCCTATTCGTCGAATCGCTTGCCATCTCGTTCGTATCTGGTCACCGCCGGAATCATAACATGTTGTTTTCGCTCCTTTTGTTTCAGCAAACTTGTACAGAAATGCGCGGTGAAACAAGTGACACGCCGTTTCCATCTTAAGCTATTTATTGTCTTCGACCTACTGATCTTCATCGGCAATATCATTTCCTGATCCTGTGTCAAATTGAGCTGCTAGTTGTTCTCTCATCCCATCACTAAAATCCAATTCACTGAATTTGCATTTCGGAACAAAACCCGCGATAACAAATCTGTATGCCATGAACTGAGCTTTACGTTCAGTGCTCAGTTTAAATGAAACTTGTCTCGCGCTTACTTGCTGAGTCAAAGCTTGAAACTTCCTTCGCAGATCCCTGATAAATTCGGTAAAAGGATAATTCGCTGGTAAGTACCTGAAATACTCCGATTCCGTGAGGTCCCTAAGTGCGGCAGAAAGCTGTTTGATCGCTTGCCGTCCAATCTTGCCCAAATTGCTTAGTCGAACAATGTTCTCCATCAAACAGCGCATCCGGATAGTGACCCATTTCACATTCGAGATTGCGTTGGGTGTCCAAAATTGGTCAGGGCAACAGAAATACTTTTCTATACCCTCACGGTTTCGTTCAATTGCAGTTAGTAATGCAGATTCCACTTTACGGTACGGCTGCCGAACAGGTGCGTTCTGCCTCGATTCCGCTGCTGGCTTTACGCTATCAACTTGTTTTTCCGTTTGCGGAGCGACTCTTTGTTGCACGATTACCGTTTCTTTTCCGGAATCTGCTTGATTTTTATCGCTTAACGTAAAGTCGGACTTTACGTTAAGCGATAAATCGGATTTACCGGATAATTCATCCTTGCCCCAAGTCATTCCCCGCCTCGCGTAATACGCCAACTGCTTGCAGTTATCGTCACAATATTTCCGTGTATTGCGTTTGAAACCTTCTATGCCTCTCCCGCAGAACTCACAACACTTCGCCATTTGTATTTCACTTTACGTTAAACGCTAGAAATCGCTTTCGCTATAAGCAGAAAAATCCATGTTATCAGGAGAACCATTGACGTAGATATGATAGTCCTGCAAAAGAGCGTTGATGTTAGATACGACCTCTTTACGGTAAGGATAATCCATTGGCAACTTTACGTCAAGCCATAAAATATTTTCCTTTACGCTAACCGCTTTGATCCGGTTGGGGACATTGTTTTCGGTGATAATGCGGAGTACATCGAGCAGTATATCCAGCGGAACCGGAATGGTTTTCACTGGAGCATTAATCTCGGTTTTCATTGTTTTTGATTTTAGTTTGGTTCAATCCAGGTGAATACTACTATGACGTTTGTGAACTTTACGATAACCGTTCATTTGTCCTTCTTCCAATTCGGCCTCATCTTCACGGCTTGCGAGTTTCTTGAGTTGCTTTTTAATTTTCACGGTCTCCTCAATAAGTTCATTCATCTTTTCAATTATCTGCATGTTGCTTTGCTGAACTTCCTCCAACCCGTTTTTAATTGCTTTAGGATCAATGGCGAAATACAATCCCACACTTGCCAGTGCGGATGCAATGCCGGGTTGATTAAGCATTGAAATAATCTTTCCTAAATCACCTTTCATCCATTCCGTCTGATCTCCACCTGTTTTGGATGTGGAATCTTTCGCTCCCTCGGTATTCTGATTTTCTGTTTCCATGTGTTTACTTGTTAAACATTTCACTTTACGGTAAGAGTGCTTTACGGTAAACTTTACGGTAAAGCAGGGCAGGTTATTCCGTCATCACATTTTTATTTCCGATTTTTATTCAACACATAGCTGGCCGCTTCACTTTCCAGATCGCCAACCGATTTTACTTTCCCTGTCTTCACCCACGCTTCCAGTTCAATTCGATTGAAATAAAGTTTATTGCCCTTCTTAAAATGAGGGATGAGTTTACGTGAAGTCTTTTCATACAGCGTAGAGACCTTCAACCGCAGAAGTTCTGCCGCCTGTTTCACATCAAGGATTTCGGGCAAAGTTGAATTTGATTGCCTGGCTTCCATCATAATCTCCAGTACAGTTTCTTTCAGCATCGCCTTGAATTCTGATTCGCTGTAATTGACCATTAAAGTCTTTTCCATTTGTTATCTCCTTTCTTTCACGTTCGGTTCTCTTTAATCCGCTTTGGTCAAAAGAAAAACCCTGCAAACGTTTGCAGGGTTTTTCTCACTTTGTTACCCTGCTATTATTACTATAACAGCAAAGGTGTGGACATTGTTACGCGGTTGCAGGGTTCCTGAACCTTCATGTAACGGTCACTCAGGTTTCTTAGATGCCTTTATGTCCTTGTCTACTAATATTTTCAGAGCAGTCAGAACGTTATCAAGTTCCTTTAGATTTGCTTTGGTCTTAATCTGTTCCAATGCTTTTGCACTGAGTTTCATCCTGAGACTATCGGGACTATACCCCGTCAAAACGTTAAAGGCGATTCCCGCCTGTTTATCATTCAGGTATTCATCCCTCAACAGAATTTTGCTTTGTCTCAGATAGTCAATAAAAAGCGTGGTCTGCTCTTGGGTCAGTTTGGTTAGGTTATCTCCGGCTTCACGTGATATGCGTCCTTTAATCGTGATTTGGTTTCCTGTCAGAGATTCTCCGGTGTTGTCTTCCTCTTGCTCAGGTGCGTATGTGTAATGAAAGTACTGTTCTGTTTTCAGGAC
>CAYUTR010000334.1:0-5621 GCA_964447465.1 uncultured Chryseobacterium sp. | reverse complement strand
TATCATTCGGCGAAACTGCAGTCACGTTATTGTACCACCCCTGACAGATATTATTGTTCGGTGCAGGGTAACAATAGAAATCAAAACCGCTGGTCGTCATTGCCGACCATGAATTTCCCCCGTTGGATGTTTTGTAAAATCCCTGCATCTGTCCGAAGTTGGGATTTGAATAAGGATGAGAAATTCCCATGTACATCACGTCGGGGAAACTATCGCAGATCGAAATCGAAGTAAAACCAAACGAAGTACCCGATGGTAATCCTGCACTCAACTGCTGCCATGTTACGCCATAATCGACCGAACGAAAAATTCCTCCCGGAATAGAGGGATAATTTTGTCCGGCGGCGTAAATAATGTTCGGACTCTGTTTATTGATCACCAGTGCTGTTGCAACAAACGGACTGAGAACTGTCGACCATGTTTGTCCTTCATCAGTCGACTTCCAGATGCCGTATGTGCTTGCTGCGTAAACATTATTTGTGTTGATCGGATCCCACGCGAAGGCGAGACTTGCAAAACCGATTGAGTCGGGAACAGCAGGATTTGTTGCGCTCCATGTAATACCTCCGTCGATTGAGCGCAGAATTCCTACGCCAGGTTTGAACCACGAACTGAACAAATAACCTTCTCCGGTTCCGATCAACATGATGTTAGGATTTTGCGGATTGATTGCAACTGCTCCAATAGAAATCGAAGGGAGATTATCCGTCATTGGTTGCCATGTGGTACCGGCGTCAGCAGTACGCCACAAACCACCGTCGGCTGCACCTGCCCAAACAATCTGGCTATTGAAAGGATCGAACGCGTGTGAAATCATTCGTCCAGCCTGATTTGTTGGTCCGCAATTCTGCCAGTTCGCTACTGCTGCTGTTTGTGGTGTGTTCAGCTGTCGCGACTGTGCGGTTGTGAATGCATTCCATCGAGCTTGTTCAGGATTAGGAACAGCGGAATCTTCACGTACTTTCGAAAACCATTCCGTGCGTTTTTCTGCATTTTTATTTTCTCTTGGAGCGCGTACCTGTGCGAATGTCACGCACCAGCTGCATAACATCAGTACCGAAAGAAAAGTAATGCGGGAAATTACGGGAATGCTCATTCTCAAAAATAAGGAATGAATGAATGGCTCTTACAAAGTCTAGGCTCGATTCTTCAGCAGATTCCGGCATGTGAGCAATGCACCAACGCTAACGACCAAAGAAATCGCACCAAGCGTGTACGTTGCTTCCAACTTTGTCCACCACGATTCCGGGAAGTGTTGAATCCAGTATGAATTCACAATGGAAAATGCGTTAAACACGAAATGCGCCAGAATAGACAAGCGCAAACTTCCTGACCACCAGAACAGGTAACCTAAAGCAACGCCCATCACGAAGCGAACCATAAATCCATACGCATCCATGTGCATCAGGCTGAAGAAAAATGCAGAGAGTAAAATTGCGGCGTGATGTTTCTTGAGTGTTGCAACCATTAACTGCATCACCGCACCTCGAAAAAATAATTCTTCCACCACAGCGGGAATCAATGCACTCGTGATCAGGAATACAAGAAGATCGAGAAATCGCGGCATCTCGTAAAGCCACGTGCTATATGCGCGGGAGTTTTCATTTTCCGCGATTAATGCCGGATCCGTGATCAAGGTTGCATTCCACTGATCCAGAATTTCGAGGAAGAAAACGGAAGTCAGAATCGCAAATGCAGCAACCACCATTGGAACCACTTTGACCGTGCGGTGCAGTTTGTAAAAATAGAATCGCTCCGGTACAACTGCGTTCGTGAAAACAATTACCGGTAAGAGAAAAATAACGAGCGTTTGAAATCCTATACTCAGCTTTCCGGTTAGAGAAGTTGCGGTTTCGGGTCTTGCGGTTAACCAGGAAAACAGCTCAAACCTTGTTAAGAGGAAAAGAATGCCGAAACACGCGAAAAGCAAAGCAATCAGCAGCCATAATTTCATGCCGGGCGAGCTGAATAGCGGTTTTATCGGTTGTTCGGAATCGTTCTGTTCCACTGGGGCGAATTGCGTAAATTTGCGGAGCAAAGGTAACGGTTTTGTCAGCCTTCGACTACGCTCAGTCTGACAATCTGCTCCGAAACAATCATGGTTAAAATCGGCAATATTGAACTTCCGGATTTTCCGTTGTTGCTCGCTCCTATGGAGGACGTGAGTGATCCGCCGTTCCGTTATGTGTGCAAGCAGCATGGAGCCGATCTGATGTACACGGAATTTATTTCTTCGGAAGGATTGATCCGTGATGCAATCAAGAGTCGGAAGAAGCTCGACATTTTCGATTACGAACGTCCGGTTGGAATTCAGATTTTCGGTGGCGATGAAGAAGCGATGGCATTGTCCGCAAAAATTGTGGATGCAGTGCAACCCGATCTTGTGGATATCAATTTTGGTTGTCCGGTGAAGAAGGTAGTTTGCAAAGGTGCAGGTGCCGGAGTGCTGAAAGATATTGATCTCATGATCCGGCTTACTTCTGCAGTTGTGAAGTCAACGAATTTACCAGTGACTGTGAAAACCCGTTTGGGTTGGGATGAGAAATCGAAGAACATCATGGAAGTTGCAGAGCGATTGCAGGATGTAGGTGTGAAAGCACTTTCCATTCACGGACGCACGCGCATGCAGATGTACAAGGGCGAAGCGGATTGGACGCTGATTGGTGCGGTGAAAAACAATCCACGCATTGTGATGCCGATTTTCGGTAACGGCGATGTTGACACTCCTGAGAAAGCACTCGATCGAAAAAATAAATATGGTGTAGATGGAGTGATGATCGGTCGCGCGAGCATTGGTTATCCGTGGATCTTCAACGAGATCAAACATTTCGTGAAGACCGGAACGCATCTTGCTCCACCGACAATTGAAGATCGCGTAAATGTTTGCAGAACACACCTGGAGAAATCAGTTGAGTGGAAAGGAGAACATGTTGGTGTTGTTGAGATGCGTGCACACTACAGCAATTACTTTAAGGGCATTCCGCATTTCAAAGAATACAGAATGAAGTTGGTGACGTTGATGGAGAGAGAACCGTTACTGGAGGTGTTGAGGGAGATTGAAACGAAATACGGTGTAGAAGTTTAACGATGAAAATGAAATTCGCCACATTTTCCTTGCTTGTTATATTCGGATTTGCAGCGTGCGGTTCTCCCCAAAACCCGGTTGATCAACAGCAGGATACGGTTTCAGGACAACATAAATCGTCGCAGGTTACGCTTCCATTTCCATCTGGAAACGTACCGATTGACACAACAAATTATCCCGAGCTCCGCTCCAAAGTCAGATCTCTAGCGAGAAATATTCAATCTTCCAGTTTAAGCGAAAAGAAAACTGTTCAGCAAATACCTCGATATATTCTTGCTTACATGGACAGTGCTTTCAATGGTTTCACAATTGCAAACGCAAATGAAGAATGGCAAGTGGGCTGTGTTGTTGTCGGGAAATCAATTACTGAAAAAGTGTACGATGAGAAGACGGGCGATACAACGCTCCTTACTCACTATGACAGATCTCAGCCTCTTCCATCCTATCAGTTCATCTATTATGGAATGAATAATAATATGGCAGTTCTGGCATACCGCTCTGGAGGTTGGGGAGTTTGTGGGCATCTCGCAATTTTTGAATTGGAGAACTCCACGGTCATAGGATCATGGATTCAATACGCTCCCGATACGTTGAATAGTAAACAAGACATCATTACATTTCTCAACACCCCTCAAGACGGAAACATGTTACTCAGTTCCCGTCTCGACACACATTGATTTATGGTTAGAACCATCCGCACCAATTCCGACCACCCCGATTTCCGAGAACTCGTTCGTCAACTTGATGCTGATCTGAAAATCCGCGACGGCGACGATCATTCATTCTACGATCAGTTCAACAAAGTCGACAACATCAAATATGTTGTTGTTGCGTTTGAAAATGAAATTGCAGTCGGCTGTGGCGCAATCAAAGAGTTTGACGCAACATCCATGGAAGTAAAACGCATGTACACTCCACCTGAACATCGCGGAAAAGGAATTGCAGTAACAGTGCTGAATGAACTTGAAAAGTGGGCGGCAGAACTCGGATACAAAAAGTGCATTCTTGAAACGGGCAAGATGCAACCGGAGGCGATTGCGTTGTACACGAAGTGTGGATATGAAGTAATTGCTAATTATGGGCAGTATGCTGGCGTGGAGAATAGTGTGTGTTTCCAGAAAAAGATTAGTTGATTTCCTGCACGCGCCTCACTAACTCTCCAAAGGAGAGTACCACCGACGCACGATCAACTAATTTTTTTTATTTTTTCACTATGAAACTATTCGGCGCAATCCTCAACGTAAATGCAACGGAATTGGAATTGTTACGTCAGTATTTGATGAAACACAATCCGAATCTGCAGTATTCTGCAATCTAAACGGCAGAGCCCGTGTCAGAAGTGAATACGTATATTTAGACGAATAGGTGAGCTATAGCTTGCACTTATTCCCCTGTAATCTTCGTAATCGGTATCGTAAGTCCAGCCACCCGTTGAATAAGAAATCTTCGTTTCGCCTTGGCTGAGTAATATGTCATAATTAGTTTCAGCACCGAAACTTAGAAGTGAATTAAGCTGGTAATTAATTCCGCACAGAGCCGACATTCCGGCGGAAACTGTCATCGACTCTCTTAGCTCACGCACACCATTATCGTAATCACGTTCCTGGCTATTTGTATTATATGCACCTACCGCATCACCACCGATATAAGCTTGCCAATTATTATACCTTAACACCGGAAACTCAACTCCTGTGCGAAAATTAATTGCGGTATAATGATAGTTATTGACGGTATTCACATCAGTCAGCCGATCATTATTGCTCACGTAAGCTCCTAACCCAACTCTTAGGTTCCACTTCCTGAAATGCCGGCGATAAGTGAGCATGGCGTCTGAGTTGTAGTTACCGTTGAAAACATACGATAGCAATCCATTCACATTGACCGCAACAGAGTTTTTTTTCACGCTGACACTATCATTACTAGTTTGCGCGTCAAGATTGAGGATGAAGATGGTGCAAAGACAGATGAGGATGAGTTTTTTCATTTCGCAGCGTTTTGGCTTAATAGCTTGACGTGAAAATATCTGATCGTTGCCGCAATTCCATCAACGATTGACAAGTGGTGAAGTCCGGTGAACAAGTGGTCGGCTGCAAAAACGCCGCCTCATTTCTGGGGCGGCGCTTTTATTAATTCTGCTTTCAGATTATTCTTTCACCAATCTTACAATCTTTCCTTCCGTAGTCCGAACGAAATAAACTCCGCCTTCGAATGAAGAGATGTCGATCGTGATTGTGTTCTGTACATTCTCAGCGCGTACTGCTTCTCCGAGTACGTTGTAAATTACAACCTGTGTTGGAAGGCTACTGCTGATTGTTACTGAACCGTAAGTAGGATTCGGGAACACACTCAGAACGCTGTTAGAGTATTGCTCAGCAATTCCGATGTTCGTTACCGGTGTACAAGCTGAAGTATCTGAACAGCTGCCATCTGTTACAATTACCGCGAAGCTGCCGTTTGAAGTTGCATTGTAAGTCTGGCTTATTGCACCAGAAATCGGTGTCATGTTCGAACAGTCGATCCACTGGTAAGAAGTTGC
>CAYUTR010000333.1:0-5628 GCA_964447465.1 uncultured Chryseobacterium sp. | reverse complement strand
GTTTTGATCTTACACGCGAACGCGTTCGTCAGATCAAAGAGAAAGCGATCCGTCGTCTCAAGCATACTTCAAGAAGCAAACTGCTGAAGACTTATTTAGGATAATCTTCACAAACGATAACAAGGAAAGAGAGTCGGAAACGGTTCTCTTTTTTTATTGACTAAATTCGCACTTCATTCCGAGCTCCATGACAAAACGAGTACTTTCCAGTTTAGCATTCCTTTCCTTATGCAACTTTGCAGTTTCACAACCATTCTTTCAGCGAGTTACACATCAGACGAGTTGTACCCAATTGTATTCTCGCGGTTTCTCATTTTTTCCTGACGGATCTTCCGTAGGGCTTTTGTCCATCAACGATCCAACTCACGGGGTAAATGGCGGAGCTGCGTTTTCATATGTGAATTCAACGGGCAACACGCTATGGATGAGAGGTAGCGATAGCCTTGGATCACACGGTGCGGTGAAATTAGCGGGAGGAGATCTGATTGTACTCGGTTACAGCAGATATCTTGGAACATCAGGGCTCACAGCTGGTGATGGAAACTTTGTGCTGACGCGATTCGCGGCGAACGGAACGGTTGTCTGGACTAAAGCATTCGGAAATCAATTTGATGATTTCGGCAACTACATGCACCTACTCCCCAGCGGGAATATTGAAGTATATGGACTCTCAGAAAATTATGCCGCAGGAACGTTCGACAATTTTCGCGCGAGAATTTCACCTGCAGGAGTGTTACTTGAAATGAAATTTCAGTTTTCAACTAATACAACTTTCACTGATTATTACGACTACGAGCCCGCAACCGGAAATACTTACGCAATGTGTAGCGGAACTGCGGGAAGTTTTTACGTGAAATGCCTTGACAGTACTTTCAATATTCTATGGGAAAATCATTACACTACTAATTTTTCTTCTGTGTATGCAATCAACGCGGCAGATGACGGAACCATCCTGATAGCCGGAAGATCCGCGCCCACCGCCAGCGCCACTGACAACACTTTTATATTAAACATATCCTCCACTGGTACAACATTGTGGTCGCGGCGTTATGATTTTGGTGGCGACTGCAGATTCACTTCTGTTGATATGACTCCATCAGGTTCATTGATTGCTACAGGCTATTCAACCGGATATAGCGACTTCACGGTAAACGGTGATTACGAGAACAGGATTATAACGTGTCACTTAACGCATACAGGTACACCCGTAAGCTCAACTGTGTACGGAAGTAATGTAAGAGCCACCGGTTACCAAGCATTCGCAAAAAACGACAGTGTATTCTATTTCGGAGCGGAACATGGATTGCTGAGACTTACTGATAGTTACATGATACTTCGGGTTGATTCAACATTAACCAATCCGACTTTCTGTTATGAGTATGCAACGGTGAATGTAATTCCACTCACCTTCACATCTACGCCCTACGCTAGTAGCTACACCCTGCAGTTAGATACTGTTCAGGTAATCAACGACAATGCGAACTACCAGTCAATACCCATCACCAATATCCTGATTTGCCCGACAGCAGCACATACTTATCAAACCGATGGTGAAGCGGGCCGCGTAGTAACCGCTACCAGCGACAGCGGTTTTGTGTTTATCACCAATGAAGGGGCGATGAAGATGACGAAATACGATCCGGAAGGAAATATATTGTGGAGCTACATCCTGAATATTAATTCACCGTATTACCCCGGCAATGGTTACGACATTATTGAAGCATCAAATGGAGATATCGTGATAGGACACGGTGGCGGACATGCGTGTCTTACGCGCACTGATCGCGACGGCAATCCACTTTGGTGCACAGATAAATCGGTTGGCGGAAATGAAGTTTCGTTGATTGGCTCAGTTGTTGAAACACCGGACCATGATTTCGTAACGATAGCGGGACTGCAGCAAGGAAATTTCCCTACTACAGCTCGCTTTGCGATTATCAAATATGACAGTTTGGGCAATTCCATCTGGACCAAAGAATATCTAAATGCACAGTCTTCCAGTGGTGGCCTTGATGCTGACGGAAACGGGATCAGCGCAAGCGGAAACGGAATTTATAATGCCTTCGTAATTCAAACCGACACTGCCGGCAACGTGATTTGGTCAAGAGAAATTAATAACGCAGGCCCCACGGCTGAAGTAACTTTGAATTTTGCTGAACGGTGCCCAAACGGTGATGTATTGTTTGCAGGATACATTTGGTCTACTTCCCCAGCCTATCATCGTCCATATCTCGTTCGATTTGATTCTTCCGGTAATGTGGTGTGGCAAAAAATGTTTCAGCCAGGGTCGGAGTCAGTATGCGGTACTGTTAGTCTGATCCAGTTGAGCGGCGACAACTACGTCGTTTCTGCGATGGCTCCCGGTGGGTCAACTGCAAATTTCAAATCGTTCACATTCAAGATTGATGCCGCGGGAAATGTTCTATGGTCTCGTTGCGCAATGCCGACTACTGGTGGCGGGATAGAATATGGACAAGGAGCGGTAGGTTACGACTCGTGCCTTGCATTTCCGGCTACTGAGTATGCGGTGACAACAAATTTCCGTTTCGATAAATATTCTTCCTCTGGTCAGGGTCCTTGCGGTACTGTTGCAGCGACCGTCGTCGGTAGTGTTCCGACGACCACCACCATTACTGACCCTGGATTAACCGCATTCAATGTTGCCCTGACTGAGACAGCTCTTGCTGTAACTCTCGTTCTTGATTCGGCGGGTAGAGAATTCGTATGCGCTGAAGGAGATACTGCATTCTATTATCATGTGTTTATTGATGAGAACACTGAACAATCAAATACTTCCATCAATCTTCAGGAGCACAAAATATTCCCCGTACCTACTTCAGGTAATCTGAATATTGACGGTTTTACCTCGGGTCAAGAATGCGCGATTTCTGTGTATTCCGTTACGGGTCAATTATTCAGTCAGGTTAACGTGAAAGCAAACGATTCAGGAGTCTGTGCGATAACTATGGACAATTCCATTCCTGGAGTATACATTATCAAGGTGACTGATACGGAGGAGCATCAATTGGCTACTGGAATGATCATTATACAATAGACTGCTGAAGACTTATCTCGGATAATCTTCACAAACGATAACAAGGAAAGAGAGTCAGAGATGGCTCTCTTTTCGTTTATACCTCCGACGCGTCCCAAACGATTTGCAGATTAGTTGACCCTTCGACAGGCTCAGGACAAGTATGCCGATTAGTTGATGCCATTGTTTGCAAGGATTCCTACGTTCTACCATCAACAAATCGGCAAATCGGCATATCTGCATATCAAATAATCTTTTCCTGCTGCCGTTATGAAAACCAGTGTTCTGCTGCATCTTATCTGCAAATCACAAGTCTCATGACATACATCACAACCAACATTCCGCAACCCGGCATTCTCTCATTGCTTTATTACAAAAGCTCAACCGGTCGTGCACTTTCGACTCTTGCACAAACATTACTTCACGGACCGTCATCTCTGACTTCCGGAGAACGCGAAACCATCGCAGCATATGTTTCCTATCTCAACAATTGCGAGTTCTGTCATAAGTCGCATGCAGCAGCTGCGAACGAACATCTGAGTGATGGTGGCTCGACAATCAGCAGCGTAATTACCGATATTGATTCAGCTTCGGTTTCTCCGAAAATGAAATCGCTTTTACACATCGCAGGAAAAGTACAACACAGTGGTCGTTCAGTCACAGCGGCACTCGTACATGAGGCACGACTGAACGGAGCTAACGACGAGGAAATTCACGACACAGTTCTCATCGCAGCAGCATTCTGTATGTACAACCGTTATGTTGACGGATTGCATACTGAACTTCCAGAATCGCAAGGGCAATATTCCAGCATGGGTGTGCGCCTCGCGACAAAAGGCTATAAGTTTGCGCCTTCATTCCTCGTTGGATTTGTTCAGCGCATGATGCGTAAAGATCCCGCGAAACTGAAGGATAGGAGTGAGAACTGGAAGTAGCGTTCATTCCAATTAGTGTGCTGTTGCTTAGTCGCAAGCGGTACGTCCTTGCGTCGCCAACCGTAATTGCGTATCTTTCTTCTGCTATGAAATCCTTATTCTACTTGCTACTATTGATCTGCCTTCCTCTGGGCGCTCAGAATAAACCGGAATGGGATGACGAGAACTATCTCGTTAAGGATTCAACATTAATGTACGTCAAGCACCATCTGGGTTTAGGAATGTACTTCAACGACCAATCTCGTGGTGCGGAGTTTTCATACGGCCTAGCCCTTGGCTATAAATTCATCACTTTGGGTGGCATATTCAAAGTGCAAAGGCATGATATCATGCAATGTCAATATGCTGCCTTAGCTGGTGGTAGATTAAGGATCGGCAACTGTTTTCTCTATGTGTCAGCTGGGCCGGGAATTCAGGTAGAACGGTATACTTACGAAATTTACTACGCACCACAGAACAAATATCTAGCAACGGAAACCGAAGCTGACCTCTATAAAGGAGTATTAACGCATCTGGAGTTCGTGAGACATCGCAAGGTTTCCGGAGAAGGAATTGGGGCATTTTTCACGTTCTTCGCGTCTAACGATATTCTTGTTTCATCGTTCGGTGTCAATTTTATGTTTGGCACAAGGCAGTACTGATGCAACAATCTGCGTAATCAGAGAAATCAGTGGCGCATACAATCACACGGTCCTGTTGGCCTATTGCAATCCACAATTCATCGGGAAAAAATCGTTAATTTGCATCTGCAAAAACTGCCCCTCATGAAACGAATTTTACTTGCTTTCGCACTTTTCTCGACATTAACTTCGGTTGCCAACCAAGGCGGACCCGATCAATTCGGCTATACCTGGAAAGACAGCAACGAGCCCGGCGGACCGGCCTACACATGGTGGGATATCACGCAGATCGGAACGCAGTTGAACGGACTTGGTGATGACAACTTCATCGGACCTGTTTCTCTTGGAAATCTTTATCCGTACTACTGGTACAACGTATCGAAATGTTGGGTTGGTTCTAACGGATACATTTCGTTTGGCCCCGGAAACCTCGCGGCGAACTTTCCTGCAATACCAAATCCAACAGGTGTAAACAATTACATCGCGGGTCACATGGCCGATCTCACTTTCCTTGGGATTAACAATCCGGGTCAGGTGTATTTCTATGCGAACGCTGATAGCTTCTGCATAGAGTATGTGAACGTTCCGTATTGGAATCCTGCTTTCCCGGGATTCAGCGGAAGCAACACGTTTGAAATTATCATGAGTCGCGCCGATTCTTCTATCGTTGTAAACTTCATGTCTTGCACCGGCGCTTCACAGTCAAACTTCAGCACAGGAATTGAGAACGTTAGCGGCAACATGGGATTACAACCGATGATCACGCAACCGCCTAACCTGAATTACACGATCAAGTATTATTATCCACAGAATACTTCTTATCTCGTGGTTGATGCAAGTGTTTCATGGAATGGCAACGACGCAGACGGTGGAATTTTCATGGCGAATCTTACAGGTCCATATCCTCTGTGGACTGAAGTAATGAATCAGGGTAACGTGAATCTTCCGCAATTGGATGTTACCGGAAAAGTTACCGATATAGCGGGCAACGTTCTTGTGAGTGACTTGTATCAGGTCGCGCCTGGATTACCACCGGGAC
>CAYUTR010000332.1:0-5647 GCA_964447465.1 uncultured Chryseobacterium sp. | reverse complement strand
ACCGGTTTGTCTGATTTCAATACTACTTCTTCGAAGTTGGCGTCTGTGATCTGAATTGCCATAATAATTTGATTTTTATGTGTGATACGTGTGTGGTGTCGTGTCTTCGTGACGCGACACTGCCACGTGTTGTTTCTTGCGATCAAATTTACGTGATTATTGACTCGCACTTCACTCGGTGCAATTCACATGCCGTTGAGTTATTCACGCCAGAGTGGCAGAGTGTTCATAATTCGCCTGAATCCATGGCTTTTTCTGATGCCATCTATATCGTGATAGAGAAGATTGATGTGTCTGCGACGCTCTACACGGAGGCACGGCGAAACGGAGACGTACTTTGTATGCAATACCCACGCGGAAACGGAGGATCGCTAAAGCGATCTCTATACTCAAGCGACATTAAGCTCAAACGAACTCTATGCTCATCTGAAAACGAAAAAAAAACCGATCCACTTGTGGATCGGTTAGCTTGAACCCGCGGTTTTCTCGTGGGCTTCGCATTTTTTTCTCCGTTTCGCCGTGCCTCCGTGTAGAGCTCCGCAGGAAACCGAGATTTAGTAGTAACGCAGGCGAATAACTTCAGCGAGATACTTCGAGTAACGCATCACCTGGCGTGTATAACCATACTCGTTATCGTACCACACGTACAACACAATGCTCTTCTTATCAGGAGACACAATTGTTGCCGGACTATCAAACACCGATGAGCATGGATTTCCGATAACATCAGAACTCACGAGCTCGTTTGAAAGTGAATATTGAATCTGCTCAACGAGATTTCCTTTCAAAGCGTAACGACGGATGATTTCGTTTACGTCTTCCTTTGAAGTTTCTTTGTTGATTGTGATGTTCAGAATCGCCAATGAAACATTCGGGGTTGGGACACGCACTGAGTTAGCAGTGAATTTTCCGGAAAGCTGTGGAAGAACTTTCTTCAACGCACTTTCAGCACCTGTTTCTGTGATTACCATGTTCATCGCGGCAGAACGCCCACGACGGTATTTCTTGTGATAGTTATCGAGAAGATTCTGGTCGTTCGTGTACGAGTGTACCGTCTCGATGTGACCTTTCTGAATGCCGAGCTCTTTGTCGATGACATAAAGAATCGGCATGATCGCATTCGTGGTACAAGAAGCTGCAGAGAAAATATTGTCAGCACCCGGAGCCACGTTTTCGTGGTTCACACCGTAAACTACGTTCGGAACATCACCTTTCGCAGGTGCGGTCAGAAGCACTTTCGAAATTCCTTTTGCTTTGAGGTGACGACCCAGCGCTTCGCGATCGCGGAACACACCGGTATTGTCAATGAGTAATGCGTTGTCAATTCCGAATGCGGTGTAATCCACATCTTCCGGGTTGTTCGCGTTGATCATGTGAACCGTGTGACCATTCACGATAAGTGCTTTGTTTACGAAGTCTTCGATCACAGTTCCAGGAAAAGGACCGTGAACAGAATCCATGCGCAACAGATCGGCACGCTTTACGATTTCTTCGTCGCTGTTTCCACGCGTAACGATTGCGCGCAAACGAAGTTGATCGCCTTTTCCCGCCTGTGCGATGAGTTCGCGTGCAGCCAAGCGGCCGATGCGTCCGAAACCGAACAGCACTACGTCTTTCGGCGTGATATGATGTTTCTCTTCGCCGATGAAGTCTTTCAGCTTCACGGTTACGAAATCAGCCATTGACTTGAACTTCGCATGTTCTTCTGTCCACTCAGCACCTAAACGACCGATGTCGATACGTGATGGAGCAAGCTCCAGTTTCACGAGTTCAGCTGCGAGTAAGGCAGTGTCTTTTACGTTAAGCGGCTTCTTCACAACATCTTTCGCGTACTGGTGAAGGTTCATCACCTCAGAAGGACTACGATCGATCAACTGGTTACGGAAGATCACCAACTCCACAGATTTCTCGAACCAAAGTGTTCCGATATGACTGATCAACGCCAAAGCAGCTTTCTCATTGCTGATCCAGTCGTTCAATTCATGCTCGTATGCATTTGCTTTGCCTTGTTGTGCGGGCGCCATCGTGCTCATGTGTGAAGTAAATAAGTATTTAAGTGTTGAAGTATTAAGTCGCGTTGTGAGTGCAAATTTCGCATTACTGAATTTCTCCAGTGAAAATCTCGTCGAATGTTATTAGTCAATTATCAAACTTTGGCTGCCCTTGTCACCCTTCGACTACGCTCAGTCTGACAAGGATCGTGATTCAAGTTCTTTTGTCAGGCTGAGCGTAGCCGAAGCGTACAAAAGAAGAACCGCAAAGATTTTGGCGCTTTCGCTAACCAATTTCCTTGCGGCTCTTTAATTTATTCAGTCCATTTTCTAGCCGAGATACGTCTTAAGAAGTTTGCTTCTTGAGCTGTGGCGCAGACGACGGATTGCTTTTTCTTTGATCTGACGAACACGCTCACGGGTAAGATCGAATTTCGCTCCGATTTCTTCCAGTGTAAGACCGTGCTGACATCCGATTCCGAAGAACAACTTGATTACGTCGCGCTCGCGCTCTGTAAGTGTAGACAAGCTACGCTCGATTTCGCGCTGCAGAGACTCGGTCATCAACGTTCTGTCGGCACGCGGAGAATCGTGGTTTACAATTACGTCCAGAAGAGAGTTGTCTTCACCATTCAGTAACGGCGCGTCCATTGATACGTGACGGCCCGATACGCGCATGGTATCAGCAACTTTATCTTCAGGAAGTTCAAGAACACGTGACAGCTCTTCAGCTGTTGGTTCGCGTTCAAACTCCTGCTCGAGGCGGGAATATGCTTTGTTGATTTTGTTCAGTGAACCAACCTGGTTCAATGGAAGACGCACGATTCGTGACTGCTCAGCCAAAGCCTGAAGGATTGACTGGCGGATCCACCATACTGCGTAAGAGATGAATTTAAATCCACGTGTTTCATCGAAGCGTTTTGCAGCTTTGATCAAACCGAGATTTCCTTCGTTGATAAGATCGGGGAGACTTAATCCCTGATTCTGATATTGTTTAGATACTGATACTACGAAACGTAAATTGGCTTTCACCAGTTTAGCAAGGGCGATTTCATCCCCATCGCGAATTTTCTTCGCTAGAACTACCTCTTCTTCAGCGGTAATCAGATCCTCACGACCGATCTCCTGTAAATACTTATCCAACGACGCGCTTTCACGGTTGGTGATCGATTTGGTGATTTTTAGTTGTCTCATCAGAAATATATTAGGTTCTAAGAAAAGAACGCGAAAAACAGCGGTTTTGTTGCTTTTTTCCGTGTACAAAGGTACGCGCACAGCTAAGGCGACGCAATAGCAATCTGCACTTTTTACAACAATTCGTTAACGGGTTGATAATGATGCCGTAACGGGTTCTTCCAGTCGACGAATCGTTAAATCCGCCCGATGAAGTTTAGAGGGGTAGAGCATAATATGCCCTTTGCCCGTTGGCGTAAACGCCCTCAATCAAAGTTCCTCCTTTCTTCGTTTCCAACAGCTCCTTCAATTGTTCCGGAGAGGATATGGGGGTCTTGTCAAGCATAGTTACTACGAACCCTTGCTTGATACCTGAATTACGAAGTGTACCAGCATTAAGTTTCGAAATTTCGACGCCCGACCTGATTCCCAATCTCTGTAGGTCAACAGCGTCGACGGGACTTAATGTTGCCCCCAGCGCCTCAGTAACATCGATCTCGACTTCATCTTCTTTAGTCAGCAGATCTGTATTGTTGTTCTTATTCTTTAAAGTCGCAACAGTTTTCTCAACGTTGCCATTGCGTGAGTAAGTCACCGTAATTTTTTCTCCTGGGCGGTGACGATTCACCTGCTCCTGTAGCTCTGCAACACTACCTACGGTCACGGAATCAACTGCAGTAATCACATCGCCTTCTTCGAGATCTGCATCTTCAGCAGCTCCGTTATTGACCACGCCCATTACGTAAACTCCGGTGAGATTGTCGAGATCATTTTCTTCCGCGAGCTTAGCATCTACATCCTGGATGTTTACTCCTAGATATCCACGCTGCACCATTCCGAATTCAACAAGGTCAGTCACCACTTTCTTCACGAGACTGGATGGAATTGCGAATGAATACCCGGTAAAAGAACCTGTTTGCGATGCAATGGCCGTATTGATTCCAACAAGTTGTCCGGATGTATTCACCAGTGCGCCACCAGAGTTTCCGGGATTCACAGCTGCGTCGGTCTGAATAAAAGATTCCACTGCACCTTGACCGCTTCCATTACCGGAAATTATGTTGATGTTGCGTGCTTTTGCGCTTACAATTCCTGCCGTTACGGTAGAAGTAAGGTTGAACGGATTTCCTACTGCGAGTACCCATTCTCCAATGCGTACTGCATCCGAATTACCCCATACAACGAAGGGGAAATCGACGTCATCTTCAACCTTCAGTACAGCAAGATCCGTGTTCGGATCAGAGCCGATCAATGTCGCATCGTAAACACGCTTGTCGTTAAGCGTAATCTGAATTTCTTCTGCTTCCTTTATCACGTGATAGTTGGTAACGATGTAGCCGTCTTTGGAGATGATTACACCCGATCCACTGGCTTGTTGTTCTTGCGGAACAGATTGTATGCCGTTGCCGCCAAACATGCCCTGAAACGGATCGTAATACGTTTCCTCAGAGGTGAATTTGGTCGTCACGTGAACCACTGCATGAACCGTTTGGTCAGCCGCCGGAGTGAAATCCGGAAGTGGAGCACCGTTCAGCGAGGCATATTGCGCAGGAACCAGATTGGGCGCTGATGCGAAATTGTTGTCAGCGAAAAATACTTTCTGAAGACCAAGGGCTCCGGCACCACCGGCCAAAGCAATCATAAATGGTATGATATAGCGTTTCATTTTTAAGAAATTGGATGTGCATGTCTAACTGCAAAAGGTGTGCAGATGTTTCATTAGTGCAATCATTTTAACATCAATTGCGTATAGCAGGAGATTTCGCTGACAAAACTTCATAATCAGTAGGCAGTTTGGCAGTAGGCAGTCGGATGGTGTGCTCGACTGCCTACTGCCCAACGGCTGACTGCCTACTTTTTAGTAATTTCACCGTGCAAAATGTCTCTACGCACCCGCTACCGTCTTCACCAGTTCGGAAACCGCCTTCAGGTGTTTCTTCTCGGACTGCTTTTCGGTATTGTTCTTTCAGGAGGATTTTTCCTTCTGAAACTCGACGATTACGTGAAGGACTTTGCAATGAACAATCCGCTGACTTCCCAGGATAAGGACGAGGATGATGTTGTGGTAGAAGAGGATCAGGGTGACAAACCTGTTAAGCCGAAGAAGAATACCGATGTCACGGATATTACCGATGGAAACGATTTTACCGATTCGACTGACGTGAATAATGCTGCTGATACAGGATTAACTACATCTACAACCGATCCTAACAGCGACATCGTTGTTCGCACAAATGAGCTGCTTGGAGAAAAAGTTGTATCGCTTGTGAATCTTGACGGCGTGAAAGCAATCGACAGCATTCGGAGCAAGGAAGCAGGCATAAAAGAAGATCCAGGTAAATCGGTTACCGTTGAATTCTGGCAGTCGCCTCTGAATTATAAAGGATATACGTTGAGCAGAAGCCGTCTTGTTCTTTTTGGATTTACAACGGACGAGAATGTTTCTCTTTACCGCATGGACAATACCATGTTCATGAAAACTT
>CAYUTR010000331.1:0-5668 GCA_964447465.1 uncultured Chryseobacterium sp. | reverse complement strand
ACATTACGTTCAAAACACAACAAGGTAGCCGCACTTGGTACTATTTATTTTAGTGCGATAGAAACAGCTGGCAATAAAATTTATGTGGCAACCTCAAAAGGAATTGCAGTTTTCAATCAGCCCGATACCAATGCTACGTGGATTGTAAATGATCCGAACAATCAGCACTCTCTCGCGTATAATATCATCAATGATCTTTATGCGAATGGAAATGATTTGTGGATTGCAACCATGGGATATGGTCTTGACCGAATGAACCTAGCAGATGGAAACATTTCGCACTATACAACTGTCCAGGGCCTGGCGAATAATACTATTTACGGAATTGAACCTGGAAACCGGAATGAGTTATGGCTTAGTTCGAATGAAGGACTTATTCAGTTCAACACTATTTCCGGTTTATCCCAGAACTTTACAATGCGCGATGGATTACCGAGCAATGAATTTGTAATCAACAAGCACAGTTCTAACATCCGCGCGTTCCAAATTTGTTTCGGATCGTCGGACGGCTTAGTGGAGATTTCTCCAGTGAATTTTCAGTTTTCGATGCCGAGTATTAAACCTGTCCTCACGGAAATGACAGTCAATTACGAAGCGCGCAGTCATTATAATACCGGCATTCTGCAGCTGACGCCGAATGAACGTAACATCAGCTTTGAATTTGCGGCCATTGATTTCCGTAACCAGGATAAGATTTCATACGCGTATCAGATGGAAGGATACGACACCGCGTGGCATGAGACCAGTTCCGGAAACCGGATTGCCAACTTCACAAACTTACCATACGGCAGTTATATCTTCAAGGTGAAATATAAAATTTCAGGTGGAGAGTGGTCGAATGTAACGCTGGAATTCCCGCTCAACATTCAAACTCCGTTTTATGCAACAACATGGTTCCTTGCGCTGGTCATTGCTTTAAGCATATTTCTGGTTGCACTGGTAGTCCGATACATTTCGCAGCGAAAATTAAGAAAGCAGTTGAATGAACTGCGCGTGCAGCAGAAAATAAGAACTGAAAAGGAAAGAATCTCACGGGACCTTCATGACAATGTAGGTGCGCAGCTTACTTACGTGATTTCCTCCCTGGATAATCTCTCGTATAATCTGAACAAAAGTTCATCAACAGAAAAAGAATCGGTGAAACTGGAACAACTCGGTGAATTTGCGCGCGGAACCATGGACCAATTGCGTGAGAGTATCTGGGCAATAAACTCGGATCAGATAAATTTATCTGAACTCGGTGCGCGGTGGAAACAATATCTCGCTCAACTGGCAGAAACAAGAACTGATTTTTCCGGAAATGTAAAAATAGACGGACCGGATCTTACGCTGAAACCTTCGATCGCAATTGAAGTACACCGCATTGTGCAGGAAGCCATCAACAATGCGTTCAGGCATTCACAAGGCAATCACATCAGAGTTGAAATCGATGTAGAGAATGGTAGCCCGTCCGTTACTATCATCGACAACGGCCTTGGGATAAAAGAGAATCCGGAAAAACCCGGGCATTATGGACTGACCAATATGAAGGAACGGGCAAGACGCATCAATGGAGATCTTTCCTTCCTGGTAGAAAACGGCGGCACCTCGGTTCATTTGTTCTGGCCCCACAATTAGGGCAATTGTCGTATAGATTTACGGAATCACTCACCTACTTTTGTAGTATGAAAATCAGAATAGGACTTGCAGAAGATGTAGCGCACTTGCAGAAAGCAATCGGCGAGGTGTTGGCTAATTTCGAAAACGCCGAATTGGTTTTCACCGCCTCAAACGGGAAAGAAATGGTGGAAGGCCTGGATACTGCGAGTGTCGATCTCATTCTGATGGACATCAACATGCCGGTGATGAACGGAATTGAAGCGACGGCAATTATCCGCAAGAAATTTCCCGAGATCAAAATCGTAATGCTTACTGTATTCGACGATGGTGATCACATTTTCAACTCAATACTTGCCGGAGCAAATGGGTATCTCCTGAAAGATTCAAAACCAGCGCGTCTTATTGCTGCAATTGAAGATGCTATGGAAGGTGGTGCACCTATGTCGCCCGATATTGCAACGAAAGCGTTACAGCTCATTCGCGGCAACCGTACCGAGCCGCTTCCGGAAGCAAACGACTTTGGTCTCACAAAACGCGAACTGGAAATTCTTGAACAGCTGGCTACAGGCGAAACGTACCAGGAAATTGCAGACCGACTTTTCATTTCTTCGAAAACTGTACGTAAGCACATCGAGAATATTTACGGAAAACTTCAAGCGCACAATAAAGTGGAAGCGATTTCGATTGCGAAGAAACATAAGCTGTTCAGTTTCTTGTTCTGAGAGCAAAGTCGCTCGCGTTTCTCGCGGGGGCTTGTTAACTTTGAAGCATGGACAAGCCACTTCCCTCCCTTCCCAATCCGTGGATCACGCTCACCAGTGAAAAGATTTACGATTCACCGTGGATTTCACTGACGAAACATGATGTCACCAATCCGAACGGACACCCTGGTACCTATTCTGTGGTGCACTTTCAGAATATTGCAATTGGTGTGATTGTATTGGATGATCAGCTGAACACATGGTTGGTTGGACAATGGCGCTATCCATTAGAGAAATACACGTGGGAAATTCCGGAAGGTGGAGGAAATCCGCATGTTGATCCGTTGGAGTCGGCGCAGCGCGAATTACAGGAAGAGACCGGAATCACCGCGAAAAAGTGGACGAAAATACTCACGATGCATCTCAGCAATTCTGCAACGGATGAATTTTGCGTTTTGTTTCTCGCGCAGGATCTGACATTCGGAACCGCGAAACCGGAAGACGACGAAGCGTTGGAAGTGATGAAGATACCGTTCGAGGAGTTTTACGCTCGTGTGAATTCAGGTGAGATCACGGATAGTTTGACGGTTGCTGCGGCGTTGAAGGTGAAGCTGATGATGTTGAACAGTCAGCTGAAATAAACAAATGCTCTACGTCGTTGAACAAGTCTTATGATACCACGTTCAACACGTGGGACTGCTTCGCAAGCTCGCAGTGACTGTCGCATTTGTCTACCACTTGATATTCATCTCATCGAGCAAGTAGCCTGCTCCTGCATACTTGTCGATCACGAATAAAGTGTAGCGCACATCCAGAGAAATATTCCGGCAAATAGTTGGATCGTAATTGATGTCGCTCATAGTTCCCTCCCACACTCGATCGAAATTTGTTCCAATCAGATCACCATTTGCATCAAGTACCGGACTTCCCGAATTTCCTCCGGTAGTGTGATTCGATGCGATGAAACAGGTGTGAACTTTCCCGTCCTTTGGATCTGCATACCTGCCATACTCCTTTGCACTCACAAGATCTTTGATCTTCTGCGGCACTTTGTAATCCGGAACAGCGGGATACTGTTTTCCTTTTTCAACTACACCGTCAAGCGTCGTGTACCAACTGTACATGTATCCGTCTTTCGCTGAATAGTCCGGATAAGGAGAGACTTGTCCGTAAGTGATTCGCAACGTGGAGTTCGCGTCCGGATAAAATACCTTCTCTTTGAAGACTGCCATCTGCGCTTCCATGTAAATTCTATTCAGACGATTGATCTCTGTGAGCAGCTCCTGGTACTTCGGCAAAACGTTATCATAGAAGTGAATGCAGACTGCATCCGTAAATGCATAAGCAGGATCACTTGCAATCGTTTGCCACTTCGACGCATCGTATGTATCGAGTATGGCTTTCATTTTTTCTTTCTTCGCGAACATGGTCTTAGAAAACATTGACGCGAAATACTTCTCCCAATTCCCTTTGTTCTTTGTTTTCACTTCTTCAAAAACAGCCGGCTTTTTATCGGCGACCATTCCCTTGTCCATTTCCTTACAGACTGCAACGGCAACACGCTGATCGAGTTTGATATTATAATCCTTGTAGAAATAATCCAATCCATCCTTCAACGATTTCACGGTCGCATCGATTTCCTTTTGGTCTTTCTTCTCGGCTTTACTGAGATTAATAAGTTTACGGTAATTCGCAATGTATTTCACGAGTTCTATTGACAACACACCTTCGTTCATATAGTCGCCGGCCGCCTGCCACGGTACCATTTCAGCATGGGTGGTCTTCATATCCGGAAGAAGTGTTCCGTATTTCTGCTGCAAAGTATTGTCGGCCGAAATACGTTTAATGAAATCTGCTTCCTGTCGTTGCTTCTTACCAATTGCATCGTTGTTTTTAAGCCCGAGCATTTCGCCCTGCCACTTCTTCCACGCGTTTGCAGTTCCGTTACGCTTCGATGCATACTGAATGCGTACCACATCACTCTTCGCCATTTCCTCGGCCATGATCTCGAGGCGGATTGTACGCAATTGAACTCTCACAGGATCTGAAACATTTGCAACAAGGTCAACTCCATACGAGCTGAGGTATTCGGTTGTTCTTCCCGGAAATCCATACACCATAGTAAAGTCACCCGCTTTAATACCATGTGCATTGATCGCAAACGATTTCTTAGGAACATATGGCGTGTTCTTCTCAGAATATGCTGCGGGTTTATTGTCGGGACCAGCGTAAATGCGAAAGATGGAAAAATCAGCTGTATGTCGAGGCCAAACCCAGTTGTCGGTATCGCCACCAAAATTTCCCAGAGCTACCGGCGGTGCACCAACCATGCGCACATCGCTGTACGTTTCCGTCATGAACATGTAAAAAACATTTCCGTAATAAAACGAGCGGACCATCGCGGCCGTAGTTCCTTTCGAGTTTGTTTTTTCAAGCTCTTCCATGCGCTTCAGAATCGCATCATTGCGTTGCGACTCTGTCATGTTGCTGGTGACAACAGAAAGTACATCATTCGTAATGTCAGACATGCTCAGAATGAACATCGCAGTAAGACCCGGACAAACCAATTCCTCTTTCTGGTTCATGGCCCAGAAACCATTCGTTATGTAATCGTGTTCAACAGAACTGTGCATCTGTATATAGCCGAATCCGCAATGGTGATTGGTAAGAAGCAGTCCTTTCTGTGAAATCAGTTCAGCAGTACATCCGCCACCGAACTGGCACACCGCATCTTTCATTGAAGTCTGATTGATGCTGTAAATATCTTCGGCACTCAGTTTGAATCCGCGCGACTGCATATCAGTAATCGTCATGCCCTCCAGGAGATTCGGAAGCCACATGCCTTCGTCGGCTTTCAGTCCGGCGAACGCTGAAAGAGAAAAAATAAACAGGAAGAAAACGCGCTTAAACATAGAATGAATTCAGGTTAACAGATCAGAACTTAACATGGTAAAAATACGGATAATTGGGTCTTGCGTTCGCATAAACCGGACAAGCGGTAATCCTCACTTACCATTGGGCAAAGCATCGAATAGTTCTTCAAAATCCCTCTCGTAGAAGTACAGGAAAGTGTACGTCCCGACGGCTTTCATATCGCCTTCTTGGTTCATGGGTGCGTTGATTTACCAGGCTTGTTTCCCGTATTTCTTCTCCAGCGCTATTATTTTGCCTCGCATAAAAAGTGCGAGCAGTATATACACTGGAATTGCAATGATCAGAAATGTTACCAGCGTTACTCCCACTCCAACTTCTTCGCCTGCCCCATTAAACAAATTGAACGGCCACACGTTGATGCTCACTGCAATCAATGAAATGACAGAAGCAATGATAGCAAACAACACATGCATACCTTTTGCTACTTTCGATTT
>CAYUTR010000330.1:0-5676 GCA_964447465.1 uncultured Chryseobacterium sp. | reverse complement strand
TTTGCTAAAGTGGTTTCGCGAAAAGCGAAACCCCCACATAGAGCACATAGGGACGTTCGTTACTCAATAACGGACTCGATGGAAGTGCGGTCTCTATGTGTCCTATGTGGCAAGCGGCTTGCCGCGCCTTTAGAAAACAACGTACGGGAGAAACTCTATGTGGTAAGCGCCGCAGGCACCACAATCTCGTCCTCACAAAAAAAGCCTCGATCTTAGCCGCTACGCACTATTTCTTTCCTACCTTAGAGGCAAGCACGTTTCGCTTACAAAACACCGATTTTATGGATAGGCTCAAAGAGAAATTCATCGCGAAAGCAAAACCGATGGCTGCCGAAGTAAAGGCAATCATCAAAGAACACGGAGATAAAAAACTCGGTGAATATACTGTTGCGCAGGTTTACCAGGGAATGAAAGGCATCACCGGTCTCGTTACAGAAACATCAAAGCTGGATACAGAAGAAGGCATCCGTTTTCGTGGATATACTATTCCAGAGCTGCGCGAAAAACTTCCGAAAGCACCAAAAGGAACTGAGCCATTGCCGGAAGGAATTTTCTGGCTTATGCTCACAGGAGAACTTCCAACACCTGAAGATGTTTATTCACTCGGAAACGACTGGGCACGTCGCGCGATTGTTCCCAAACATGTTTTCGATACACTCGATAAACTTCCCGGCACTACACATCCGATGACGATGTTCTCGATTGGTGTGATGGCAATGCAGACAGAATCTTTGTTTGCAAAAGGATATCGCGATGGCATCAGCAAAAAAGATTATTGGGATTATGTGTACGAAGATTCTATGAATCTCATCGCGCGACTTCCGCGTGTTGCAGCATACATCTACAGAAAAAAATTCCGCAACAACGAACACATTGAGCCCGATCCTAAACTCGACTGGGCTGCGAACATTGCGCACATGATGGGTTACGAAGAGTTTGATGTAAAGCGTCTGATGCGTTTGTACATGACGATTCACGCCGATCACGAAGGCGGAAACGTGAGTGCGCATACTACACACCTCGTTGGTTCTGCACTGAGCGATCCGTATTTAGCATTCGCAGCTGGACTGAATGGTCTTGCAGGTCCATTGCACGGACTCGCGAATCAGGAAGTGATTATGTGGATTCTCAAGATGCGTGAAGAAATCGGTTCAGACCTGCCGACTGAAAAACAGATTGAAGAATACATTCACAAAACTTTGGCAGACGGCCGCGTTGTTCCGGGATATGGTCACGCTGTTCTTCGCAAAACTGATCCGCGTTTTGCAGCGCAACAGGATTTTTATGAACGTTACATCAAGAATGTAAAAGGTGTTGATCCGCTTTGTGAAATTGTACAGATGATTTACAAAGTTGCTCCACCTATTCTTGAGTCAACCGGAAAGATCAAAAACCCATGGCCAAACGTTGACGCGCACTCTGGTGCGTTGCTCATGCATTTCGGCATCAAAGAATTCGACTTCTACACGGTGCTCTTCGGCGTTTCTCGCGCGTTGGGTGTGTGCGCATCTCTTATCTGGGATCGTGCATTAGGTTCGCCTATTGAACGTCCGGGATCAATTACAACGGAAGGGATTAAGAAGAAGATTGGGTTGCCGGTGGTTTGAGTTACGAAAAACGAAAAATACTGTCAAAACTCACTTGAACACTCGGGTGAGTTTTTTCATTTTGGGTCTTGCTTGATTAAAGAGATTATGTTTTAATTCCATGGCAAAGAAGAACGTTTACAGCTACGACTATAAGAAGAAGGAGGTTCAAACCAAGGCCGACTTACTTTTGTGGACTATCATATCAGAGATCAGCAGCTCTAGTCCCGATAGATACTGGCGATTAAGAAGCCAAAATGATCAACAGGACAAGGGTGTTGATTTTGAGATAGAGTTAGAGAATAAACTAAATTCGGACACACTAGATCTCTTTAAAATTCAAAATAAGGGTATCGGTGAAGCATTGCATCCAATTACCACCAGCAAAAATGCAGGGTTGATACCATTCCAGTTGAGTGTGAGACACGCAAATTATTACAGATACCAAATCCCATTGGGACTAATATTTACGCTCTGTGATACAATTAATGGGATTATATATTGGCATCCAATTCAGTTAGACGACGAACTTGATGTCCGAGTGAAATCTGCTGTTGCCAAGGGACAACGTAGTGTCCAAATTTACCTAGATCCCACTAGAACGTTTGATTCTCTTCACATTGAGGAATTTGTCCATGCCATAGACCAATCTTATAAAATACAGCACAAACGTTTCAGGCAATTTCAACGCGATAAAAAAAAGGTGGATGGAACTGCATTCAAGAACGCAGTATTCAAAATCGATGTTGATAAGTCGATGCACATTTTAGATCAACTTCATGATTTCGCCACCAAGGCGTTTAATGAATTAGTGTATTTACCGAAAAGTTTATTGCTCCCACAATATCCCTTCAAGGTAAGTTCATCTTATTATCCTTATCACTCGGAATTTGGTTTGTCTGTGGATAACGACAAGATCATTGAACTGTTAACGGCAATTGCTGTTACAGATGGGCAAGTTGCCATCATACAGCCTGACTACTTTAAACGTGTTCAAGATCCGTTAGAGAAACTTGAGTTTGTACTCAAGCGGTTGAATCACAATTTAATTGAAACGATTGAAAATGGACGGGGAACTTCAGTCCATAATATTAAGCTATACAGTAGCAGAAAATGCTACTGCAGCCATTGTAGGTTATTGTCAATTGATTTTCCCAACGCTCTCCTGCAAATTGAAACTCCAACTACTGATCTGAAAGAACAGCTACGGAATGCATACGTCTGTCATCAGATGGGATTGCACTTGCGTGCGTATGAAATTTTGAAAAATGTTGTGGCGAAAAGTTGCGATGACCAGTTGAATACGATTTATTTGATTGCGAACTATAACTTGCGTAAACTCCGCGTTTTTATTTCAAGTCGCTATTATGGAAAAAATGAAAGACCTGAGGTTATTGCCAATATCGAGCGAATTGATTTGGACGAAATTAATCAACTGTATAGCACTATTAACACAGAGCCTCTATTTGATTACATAGTTAACCAATCTTACTATTCGGAAGCGAGTGAAAAAATAAACGAAATAGTAGGAAAAATAAGGGATCATCATCATATATATATAACTGGAGGATCGAGTAACAATAGTAACGTTCAATTGCTTCTCGCAGCTTATGCTGAAATTGATCAGTTTCTCAAAAGAAACTATGTGATTTTTGATCGTTTTGATGAGTTTAAGCGGTTGACCGATAATTTTATTGAAGGAATAATTGCCGCACATGCTATCAAGGACGAGCATAACAGTAGATTGATTCATGTTCCAGATTGGATAATTGTGCGAATGATAAATCGCGGAAATCCAGATTCAATAATTAAGCATGCGAATAGGTATAAACTGAACTCCTTAAAGCTAATTGAGACATCGGCTTCAAAAAGTGCTCTTGTACTTCTTTCTCAGAACTTTTTTGAATATGCGGAGGAAACGGAGGTGTTGAGTTATGCACTAGATGAAGTAGAGCAAAAGGCAATTGGTGAGCGATATGCAAATATCTTTAAGAATCTACTTGTATTATTAGGGTTGGCCGAATTACCAAGTATGACGGTAGATTCAATCGCGGAAAGAATAATCGGGTACATCCGAGCGAATTATTTCAACAATTATGGTTACGTCAAATACTTAAAGTACTTTATAAACAAGCAACGAGATTGTCTGTCGATGGAAGTGATTCGAAAATTTATTGACTTAGGCATCTCTACGGCTCTCCTTCACGATGAATATTATTTTCAAAGCATCTGCGATTTACTAAAGAGAAGAAAACTGAAAATAGAACTTGATTTAGAGACTTTCAATGCATTAGCAAATCTTGCTTTTGAAAAGTGCACAGTTTGTGGGCATGAGCATTCACCAAATCTGATATTGTATTTTCATGGCATCCTAAAGTCAAATGACCAAATAACCTGTATTGAGAGAGGAGTTCAGAAAAAATTGGAGAACAAATTTGATTCAAATATTTATTATCTAGCCACCATTTTGGGGGTAGTAAGTTACGCGCAATATTTTGATGAGTTTATTGCAAAAGTGCAACCTAGCGATCAAACCACTTCGTTTCGATCTTCTTTTTCCGGTGTACCTGAAACTCGCTTTAACGGATTAAACATGATCATCAATATTGCTTATAAATACCAATTGGACTTGGATGATGGAATGTTCGACCATTTACGCAAGATTAATAGCTATTATGAATGGTTGTTTAATCTGGGGGAATTTGATTATGCAAATTTCCAACCTAAGTGGATAACGGAATACCCAACGAAATTCTATTTTATGGAGTTTGAGAAGGTGAAGAAGATCAGGAAACTTGTGGTGGAATATTTAAGAGAAAATGAAAACTATGCAATTGAGAGAGATCTCTTAAATATTTTGTTTTACTCTCAGGAACAGGAACCGGGTTAGAAAATCCCAGGAGCTTTAAGAATAACCAACAAAAAAACCGGAAACCACTTCTCGCAATCTCCGGTTCTCTTAATGTACATTCCTTCTTATCTCGTGAACACAACTCTCGAATGTATCGCTCTTTCTTCAACAGTAGTCTGCATTATAGAAAATCTTGACTTCTTCCTCTCGATTCCCTAAATTTGATAAAACCCTTTTGCTATGAACCGTATCGTCGTAGATGTACCCAATGAGAAAATGTTAGCTTTTGAGGAAGCGTTGCGTAATCTTGAAATCAGCCTTTCGGAATCAGGCAATGAAATTCCAGAAGAACACAAGGATTTTGTTCGGAATATTATTGCAACGAGTAAGCCGGAAGATTGCGTCGATTTTCGTGAAGCGATGGATGAAATACGCGGCGGATTATGAAGTGGAAGGTTAAGATCGATCCGCGTGCAAAGCTCCAGATCAAAGAGCATTTTGCGTACTATGAATTGCAGCAGGCCGGATTGGGTCAACGTTTTATTGCAGCAGTTTTGGAACATGCTGATGTTCTTGAACGTATTCCGTTTACACAAATTCGCTATGATAAAGTAAGATGTATGTCCATCAAAGGGTTTCCGTACATGATACACTTTATAGTTAATGAAGAGGAGAGGATTGTAACGGTCTATGCTCTTATTCACACATCGCGAAATCCTGAATCAAATTGGGGAAGTGATGATTGGCATGTGAGCGAACCCGTTTACTATTATGGGCCGGTGAGCGTATAGATATTGATCACAGGGCGATCTCGCCCAGAAACTACCTTTAAAATTATTTTAGAAAAAAACGGATCTGCACAATCTGCGTAATCGGCGGCGAAGTGTGACAGCAGCAACCAGCAGTGAGTGAATAAAAACCGGAAACCACCTTTCGGCTGTCCCCGGTCATTCATGCACTTCCCTTCTTATCTCGCCAACACAATTCTTGAATGCATCACTGTTTCTCCGATAGTGGCCTGCACGATGTATAATCCGTTGCCATACGTTTTGTCGATGTCAACATTCGTTTGGAACGTTGTACCTTCAACTGCTGCGTACGATCGTGTGTAAACCAGTTTGCCGTTTACATCAAGCACATCGATTGTAATGTTCTTCTCTGTAACGTTCATTCCGCTGAGTGTAACAGCAAATGCGTCGTTCACCGGGTTCGGATAAACTGAAAGTGCTGTTGTGTTGA
>CAYUTR010000329.1:0-5692 GCA_964447465.1 uncultured Chryseobacterium sp. | reverse complement strand
TTTGACTGGCTCCGCGCATACATTGTTCCAACTTCTACGACTCCGGTAGGCGGAGGTAATGGCACTTTTGTATTAGCGTCCGGGCAGATCGGAGGAACCTACAACGGTCAAAGTACGTGGCAAACTGTAACAATGACCTTGCCCTGTGCTTATGCCGGAACAACTCAACGTCTGGTATTCACCTGGAAGAACGATGGTTCTGTCACCAATGGTGTTCCTGCGGCTTTGGACAATGTATCTATTGTAGTTAACACGGCAGGTGCCTGCTCGGCTCAACTAGGTACAGGGTTTACTGCAGTAGCTGCATTGCCCTATGCTTCCGGAGCCGGAACTACCTGTGGTTTTATCAATGATCAAACTGCAGCTAACTTAACGACTGCGTGCGGAAGCAATCTCTACAACGGCGGAGAAGATCGCGTTTGGGAATTCACACCAACTGCTTCCGGTCAGATCACTTGTGCTGTAGCTTCAACTGGTAGCTGGGTTGGACTTACGCTATTTGCTGGTTGTCCTGTTGGGTGTGGTACTCCACCAACTTGCATGGCCAGCGCTCAGAGTTCGGCCGGCAGTCAAGCCTTCTGCGTGAATGTCGTCAGTGGCACCACCTATTATCTCATTGTCGATTCATGGCCCGCCCCGGCCTGCAACGCATATACAAACGTCACCATCTCTGCTCCTTCGGGAGCAGGTGCTGGCAACACCTGTGCTACATCCATCGCAGCGGCATTGCCGTATACTGCAACAGGACATAGTACGGTTTGTGCAGGTAATGATTATACCAACGCGAGTACCGGCTCATGCGGAACAATTTACGAATCAGGAGAAGACATGGTTTATGCAGTTACAGTTGGGGCTGCAACTTGTATTGGAATTGCATTAACGAATTGTTCATCGGCTAACATCGGATACCAGGTTTATAGTGGTTGTCCGGGTGTCGGTGGTACTGTCTGCGTTGCGAATAATGGTGGCACTAGTCCCTTGACAGGATCAGTTGTGCTTCCGGCAGCCGGAACATATTACGTAATTGTTGATAGCTGGTCAGCGCCTTTCAATGTCAGTTACGACATTGCGATTACGTCGCTTGGTGCTGGCCCTGCAAACGATCTTCCATGTAACGCAACTGCGCTTTCACTGAACGTGAATCTGAGCGGCGACAATTCCTGTACTGGTGGAGCAAGTGAACCCGGAGCGGCAACGTGCTGGACAGGGGGAAACATTAACACAGTATGGTATTCTGTAGTGTGTCCGGCCTCAGGCCAATTACGTGTCCGCACAACAGTGGGTACATTAGCCAATACGCAGATCGCACTTTATTCAGGTACATGCGGAGCACTTGTTCAAGTTGCATGCAACGATAATGCCCCAGCCTGCGGAACATCGGTTTACAATAACTCGGAAATCAGCGCAGCAGGATTAACTGGAGGTGCAACTTATTTCATCAGGGTTGATGGTACGAACAATCTCACCGGAACTTTTGACGTTCAGGCAGTAGATGGAACTGTCGGATTTCCTCCGGCTGCAGGACAGGACTGTTCTTCTCCTAATCCGGTTTGTGCGCAAAATATCGCAATCGGAAATCCGGGTTACCAGGCTTACGGAAACATTTGTGACTTCCCAGGTGGAGCCCCGAATTGTCTGCTTGCCGGGGAACGTGGTTCAGTTTGGTATAATGTTCCTATCAACGCTGCTGGTAACCTTACATTTGATGTTGTGCCTAACGATTGGCCGGGGGCTCCCAGTACAGCTAGTACTGATTATGACTTTGCTGTCTGGAAGACTGCCGGCGCTGGATCTACCACATGTGCAGGTATTGCAGCTGGAGCAGCACCAATCCGCTGCAATTACGATTTTCTTGGAGTTACTGGTTGTTTCGGAGCTGGAAATTCGCCGGCAGCATATCCCGGATTCAACACGTCCTATGAGTCACAGATTCCTGTGGTTGCAGGGGAAGTGTACGTAATTGTTGTAAGTAATTTCTCCAACTCCTCTTCAGGATTCACAATTGATTTCGGAGCAGCAGCACCAGTTAATTATACCGCTGCCGGCTCAACTGTAACATGGACCGGTGGTAACAACACGAACTGGAATCTTGCAGCAAATTGGGGTGGTTGTACTCCGCCAATCTGCGGTATCAGTGCTGTTGTCGGACCTTCATCAAGCAACCAGCCGATTCTTATTGCCGGAACCTATTATGTGAATGATCTCACGATTAATCCGGGAGGTGTTCTCACGCTGCAGGCTGGTGCGAATCTTCACATCTGCGGAAACTTCACAAACTCCGGTTCAATTGTAGCAAATGCGGCATCGACTATCACCTTCGACAATGCTGCCGCAACACATACGATTACCGGTGCTTTTGTTGGAGTTGATGCCATCGGTAATCTCGTAGTCAACCAGACTGGTGGTAGTGTTATTCTTGCAAGCAACATCGATGTAAAAGGCAACTTTACAACCAGTAATGCGACCAGCGTATTCAACATTAATGGGAGATATATGAAGGTTGCCGGAAATTTCTCAAACAATGCAGGCAATACCACGTTTACAGGAATAGCTGGAAGCACACTGGAATTCAACGGAACAGGCGCGCAAACTTACAGCCATGGTTCTAGCGGAATGGGACTAAATAATGTTCTCATGAATCACACCGGTCCCGGGCTTACACTTTTAACAGGACTTACCGTGGGAGCATCGGGAACCCTTACACTGACCAGTGGAAAGATTATAACCAATGCGTTCCAGGTAAACGTAAATAATACCGCATCAGCTGCATGTAACGCAGGAAATGCTACAAGTTTTGTTCAAGGAAACCTCAGACGCAGCCTAAATGGCGCTGCAACGTCGTACGACTTCCCTGTAGGCTCAGCAACAACTGGATATCAACTAGCAAACATTACGTTCACTACAGCCACCACAATCCCAATGCTCACTGCGCGCTTCGACAACTACGCGCCGCCATTGGGTCCGGCAGCAAATGAATGTCCGAACAACACGTACAATACTCTTCCGTTGTTTAACAATGGGTATTGGACGATCTCTGCTTCAGCCAATCCTACGAGCGGTACGTACGACGCGACATTGTATCCGACTACAGTGAGTAACAATACCGGACTTGGCTGGACAGTGGTTAAAGGTGCTACTACTGCAACCTTCGGACTTAACGGTACCTGTGCTGCAAGTACAGCAGGGCAGGTTATCCGCACCGGAATGAATGGTTTCTCAGTCTTTGGTATCGCTCAATCGACCGCACCGCTACCTGTTGAATTCATTTCGTTCACAGGATCTCCGATGGCCGACTACAACAATTTAACTTGGAGCACTGCGACGGAAACCAATAGTCAATACTTCTACGTGGAACGTTCAGATGATGGAATTCACTTCAATGAAATCGGTCGCAGATCAGGCGCAGGTACTTCTAGCCAGATTCACAATTACGATTTCCAGGACTACAGCCCATTGGAAGGAACTAATTACTACCGACTGAGACAAGTCGATTTCAATGGAGGAACAATGTATTCTGCAATCATCAGCATTGAATTCCACCGTGGACTCATGACTGTAACGAACGTGATGCCGAATCCAACGAATGGGGAATTGAACTTCGATTTCAATAGTCCGTCGGAAACAGTCATTCACATGGTAATCACCGATATGACAGGTAGAATTGTACGTGACGAATTCGTTGCGGTGAAACCAGGAACTACAACGGTAAATACAATAATTATGGAGGGCTCAGGAGTTTACTCACTGCTTATCACAGAAGAAAAAACGGGCTTCCGATCTGCTACAAGAGTGGTTAGATATTGATAATATGTAATCTTATAAAAAGGCGTCCCGACGATCTTACGATGTCGGGACGCCTTTTTTATTGCACTCCTGAATATTATTTGCGACCTTGTATCGTTATTGATTTGTGGAAAGTCACACCGCTTCGGCCCTGAAAGAAAGCGACTTTGCTGTCAAACAGTATATTTGTACTGCTAATCACGTGGATTTGAAACATTATCTGATATCAGGGGCCTTTCTCCTCATTTGCGGCATACTTTCAGCACAGACCTTGACCGTAAATGCAGGGACAAACACAACTATCTGCCCGGGCGTCACCTATAACATTGGCGGTGCACCAACAGTAAGTGGAGGAACTCCTCCTTACACATTTCTCTGGACACCAAACACAGCGATTAACAACAATACTATTTCCAATCCTGTTGTTAATCCAACCGTACCTACAATGTACTATGTTACCGTTACGGATTCAGGAGGTGTAAATTCGGGAACTGATTCTGTGTACGTTGATCTTGATCCGATTTACGCGTACAATGCCGGCCCTGACACTTCAATGTGTATCGGCGACACTATTCAGTTGGGAGGAATCAATAACAGTATGGTAGGCGGAGTAACATATGCCTGGACTCCAGCCACCGGACTCAATAACCCGACACTGCCGCGCCCAACTTTCACCGGAACCATCACTACAACTTATACACTTACAATCACCAGTCCGAACTGTCCAAGCAAGCAGTATGCAATTACTGTTACGGTAAATCAGTTGCCCATCATAGACGCTACTGGCGGTACACGGATTAATGAAGGAGAATCGACGCCGCTTATGGCAACGGGTGGAGTTACCTATTTCTGGGTCCCTCCTACGGGGCTTTCTTCTCAAACGGGCGCACTCGTGAATGCAGAACCAATTTCTGATGTAACGTATACCGTATTCGGTATTGATGCCAATGGCTGTCAATCGTGGGACACAGTAACCGTTCACGTTACATCCGATAGCACAATTGTACTGTACAATACATTTTCTCCGAACAGCGACGGTGTGAATGATTACTTCCACATCGGAAATATTTCGAAGTATCCAGAGAACCGCCTGGAGGTTTTCACACGGACCGGTCAGCAGGTGTTCGCAAAAACGAATTATGATAATTCATGGGACGGCACCAACTACGGTGATCGTTTACCTGAGACAACCTACTATTTTACGCTGGATCTTGGTAACGGATCGCCGGTATTTTACGGACATGTAACAATTGTGCGATGAGAAAAGTGAAACTTCTGTTTGTCCTTTCAATATTCGTTTTCAGCTCAGCAGTTGTTGCACAGCAGCTCCCTGATTTCTCTCAATATCCTTCGCTCCTCTTTCATATCAATCCAGCTTACACAGGAACGAAAGGAACTGTTGATGCGCGATTGAATTACCGGAAGCAGTGGTCTGGCTTTAGTGGTGCACCGGTTACACAGTTCCTTGGCGTACACGCGCGCTTGCTCAAAGGGCGTATTGGTGTAGGAGCTACGCTCTACAAAGATGAAATGGGACCGTCGCGCATGTTCGATTACGGTTTTAATGCTGCGTACCATCTTCATTTTCCGGATGTGGAATTCTCAGTTGGAATCGGAATGCGGTTCAACAAGTACACGATGAATTCTTCCGGCATGACCACGCACTGGGAAGGTGATCCTGCAGTGATTCCCGGCGTGACTTCATTCGACAAAACAAAAAATGCAATGGCCGGATTGCTGTTGTACAACGATCGTTTTCACTTCGGGCTCGGACTTCAGAATATTATCTCTTCAAAAATATATTTCGGAAGTGGAAATATGGTGAAGATGAAGCAGCACTACTTCTTCACGTTCGGTTACAACTTCCATGGACACCCGGATTACGTTTGGGAAAATAACCTCATGGCAG
>CAYUTR010000328.1:0-5737 GCA_964447465.1 uncultured Chryseobacterium sp. | reverse complement strand
GCAGCATTCGGTCGCAATACGGAAGCAATAGAATCTTTCCTTCCTGAAGTTCGTGTTGCACCTCTTACGTTGCTCAGTGGCAGTTTTGACCAATCGCGTCGTGATTTCAGATTTAATGCAAGCAGCGATAGTCTTGCGTTTGGTGCATACGAAATTAAGAACGTACGTTATGTGAATGCAATCGGCACAGGAGGAACAGCAACTTTGAATGTCAATATCGATCGCATACAGGTTAACGATTCTACCGGCTTTGATAACATAGCGTTCAGTTCGGGTGCAAGCAGTAACAAAATGGTATCAGAGCTTTCCTGGAATAACAACACCGAAATTCAGAATACGGGATTGATAAAGACAACCACGGTTTTTGAATCGCAAAAGAGCCTGAGCATAAAAATTGATGAGGGTAATTTTTCTCTGAATGATTCGACGTGGATTGTAGATCCGAACAACCTGATCCGCAAAGATTCTTCCGTGATTTCGTTTAATAAATTAGCTTTCCGCTCCGGGAACCAGGTAATTTCTCTCGATGGAGTTGTTTCTAGCAATCCGGCGCACAAGCTGGATGTAAGACTGGACCGGTTTAATCTCGCATCCCTGAATTTTTTCACACAGTCCAACGACATTACGTTGGGTGGATACCTTTCAGGAACGACAGCGTTGTCGAATCTTTACAACGAACCAACATTCAATGGCGATGCACTTTTTGATGAGTTCGCACTCAACAACAACAGAATCGGGGATGGCGAAGCTCATGCATCGTACAAACCGGATCGGCAAGGTATTCTGATATCAACTTCTTTCTGGCGCGCCCTGGATGTGAATAAGGATCCAATCAAAAACATTGAGCTCACCGGATGGTATTTTCCGAAAGCAAAGGATAACAGTCTTGACCTGGAAGCTAAGCTTACGCAATTACCGCTCGGCCTGATTCAACCGGTGCTTGCCGATTACTGTTCAGTTGTTGCAGGATATGTTGATGGAGGAATTGGAATCACAGGAACATTCGCAAAACCACTGCTGAAAGGGGAACTTGACGTATGGATCAGGAAAGTGAAGGTAGATTACCTGGGTATTGAATTGGTTCAATGGCAGCATACGCAGAAAATCGGTATCGAGAACGACGCTATTGTATTCGATAACTTCAAGATCTCCGATAACCAGGGTGATACTGCTGTGATCAACGGTAGTCTATTCCACGACAACTTCAAGAAGTTTCAGTTCGATATGTATTTTGAATTCGATCACTTCATGGTGCTGAACACAACTGAGAAGGACAATGAAGATTACTTTGGTCGTGTGTGGGCAACGGGATACATGGATTTATTCGGTTATGCAGATTCAAAAATTACAATGAACATTACAGCGACAACGGTTGGTAAGTTTATCAATGGAAATTTGATTTCTTCCGACTTTAATATTCCCATGAGCAGTGTAAGCGAGACCGGGGAAAATGATTTTGTGCAGTTCAAAGCATTTGATGACACCACAACAATCAATGATCCTGAATCGAGCAAGGTATTCAACGATAACGGTATTGAACTTACGTTGAATCTCACGGTTACAAAAGAAGCGTTAGTCCATGTAATCTTCGATGAAACGGTGGGTGATGAATTGTCGGCCCGTGGTGAAGGAAGATTGGAGATGAAAATTTCACCAAGCGGCGACATTTCAATGGTTGGTCAGTATGTTGTCGAAAGTGGAGACTACATGTTTACGCTTAAGAATATCGTGTATGCGCCATTTGAATTGCTGAAAGGTGGAGTTCTGTCATGGAATGGAGATCCAGCTGATGCACGAATAGATGCAGACGCTGTTTATCGTGCTAACGCTTCGGTAGAGCCATTCTTCCCGTTCGATTCAACAACAGCGGCTTACCAGCAATCGTATCCTGTGGATGTAATCATGCACCTTGATGGACAGTTAGTCAATCCGGCACTTTCGTTCGATATTGAAATTCCAACTGCGGATCCCGGTATCCAGGAAACTGTGAGAAGTTATACGCAGACGGAACTTGAAATGAATCGTCAGGTGCTTTCCCTGATGGTACTGAACAGTTTTATGACCCCGTCAGAATTCCGAGATGGAAGCGAGGAGTCGGGCGCAGGTGGCGCAGGGACAACATTGCTGAGCAACTTTGTATCGGGAACACTCAACAACTGGTTGTCGCAGATCAGTAGCAATACCAACGTGAAATTCAAGTACCGACCGAACGACGACATGAGTTTGCAGGAACTGAAGCTTGCACTCGGAACGCAGTTGCTGAACAATCGTTTGACATTCGACGTTGCCGGATCACTCACGAACGCGAACCAGACACAAACGCAGGGTGGTTACAACCAGTATGTAGACGTGAACGTAGAATACAAAGTCACTGAAGACGGAAAAGTTCGTCTGCGTGCATTCAATCGCGGAAATGAAAGTTCAGGAATTACGCAAGGTGCAAACCATACCCAAGGTGCAGGTGTATTCTATCGTGAAGAATTCGAAAGCTTCGGCGAATTGTTTGGTCGCTACAAATCCAACATGAAAAAGTCGAAAGAATCTGCGGATGCAAAACAACAAGAGAGGAACGAACAGAAGAGGAAACAGGATTCAATCAATAGCCTGAAACCACCACCGGTTGACACGAGCAAGCGTCCGGATACGCAACCGCATTAAGTTTATTACAGTCTCTCGACTGATGGCGAATCGGATCACTCGGAGTTTACGTACACTTATTACTAAGGAAGATTTATTTCTTCAGCTTATCCGCTTCAATTCTCCTGTTCAACACCGTTCTCAATCCATGCGGATCTAATCGTTTCGCGATGATCTTTTTGGTCTTGTCCATCACGTACATAGTTGGGGTGCTGAACACATCGTAATAGTACTTCGCCGTTCCCAGTTCCTGAGCATCGCGCGCGCAAACACTTTTCCAGGTGTGCTTATGCTCCTTGATGTATTTTCTCCAGGTTGGATAATCAAGTTCTGAGTAGATGGAATAAACTTCCACGGAAACTCCAGCTGCCTTTAACGAGTCGTAGTACGCTTTCAGTTCAGGAATTTCCACTTTGCAATGACTGCATGTCGGATCCCAGAAAATAAGAATCGTGTAGTCGGCCTGTATTTTTCCCAGCTCAACTACTTTGCCTGCCGAATCCTGCAGGAACAAATTCACGGCCTGTGCGCCAAGCAATGTAAACTTCAGTTGCTTCGCACGATCTACGATTTTCTTGTTGTTCTCTTCGGTGAGCCACCAGCATTTTCGCTGCGCATGATTATTTTCTACGATGGAAACAAATATTGCATCGAAGCCCATGATCTTTGAGGACTCGAAATAGTACGTCAGATAACTTACAGTGTAACGATACAGTTCATCACTCTTCGAAGTCTCGTTGATTAGCCAGTTCATCTGCGCTGACAAAGTATCCGGGTGTTGAGGCACAACTTTCTCCACCCAGAATTTCATCTTGTTGTAGAACACCGGAGTACGCAGCAAACGCTCATCCGCGAAATCCATTCCGTCCCAATAGTGATTGCGATAGTTCCAGTAGTTGTATGTGCTGTCAATAGTGCCGTCCGGTTTTTTCGGACACTTATCCAATGGAAGCGCTTGTGGCTCGTCCATGAAGTGCAAAACTTTCGTCATGAACAGATCAGGATATTTCACCTGGTAATCGGCTTTGTATTTTTTTACGACGCTGTCGATGTCGGTGATTTTTTTCGTCATCAGCGCAACCGAATCTTTATTATTTCTTGCTTTCGCTTTCTCCAGCATCGCACGATAGGGTTCCACTTTCTTTCCCTGGTCGTTCATGAAACGCTGGTGCTCGTAAAACGCTGCGTTCTCTTTTGAACCGGTTACTTTCAGCGTCTCAATGATCTGATTGGTATCCGAAACATCTACTTTGAATTTTTGCTCTTCAGCGAGAATAATTTCAAAGTGACGCTTGCTTGGCAATACCACAATGTAAATTCCTCCCGGCGCAGCTGAGTCGGCCTGGAAAACCGCATTTCCGTTTGCATCAATGTCTGCTGTATCGAGAACGCGATTCTGATTCGCATAATAATGTGCGAGCAGTACTTCACCCGACTTCAATTGTCCGATGTGAATTGTAAGATTCAGATTCTGCTGATTCGCACTTACGGGGTGTTTTTTTCCGGGAGCAACACCAACGGGTTTGTCCAACGCGGGATCTCTGGGCTTAGCTGCTGGTTTTATTTCAGCAGGTTTTGCGGGAGTTGGAGCCGGTTTTGGAGCAGGTGTTTGCGCGATTAACGCAACGCTAAATATTAACGCGAATGCAGCGAGGAAAACGTGTTTCATAAGTCCAGTAAAAATAATGTAATTGCCTACCGAATACCTCAATAATCAGGCCGTTTTAACGGTTTTTAGCGAGACGGATAACATTTTTCCGGACGCTTAAGTAATTGAAAATCAGAAAGAAGGCGAGTAGAGCGCCGGCGAGCAATGCAATTTTGATGTCGATGCCGTTCTGAAGTGTGAAGCCCTTATCCTTCGCAATTGACTTCGCATACATCTTCATCAAAAACACGCCCACCATTCCGGCAGCAATCAAACCGGTAAACAATATCAGGTAGTACTTCATGTACGTTGCAATCAGTTTACGCGGACTGTAACCGATGAACACCAGCGTTTGTATTTCGTACGACGATTTTGCAATCACGAGCTGCGAATACAAAATGAAAATCATCAACGCAAGAAAAATGATAATGGTTCCTATCACAACGCAGATACTCATGATTCCGTTGAGCACAGAATTTAGCATCGAGTTGCGTAAACTTTCCTGACTCGTTTCATATCCGTTCTCTTCGAAGTATTTGATCAGTTGTGGAGTGGCAGGACCTTCACTTCTGATGATCACACGGTTCGATGCTTGTGATCCTGGCGCAACATCAGCATATGTTTGGTTCGCGTAGTCAATGAATGTTTGCGGGGCAAGAATTGTATTCAGTCGCTCACTGAGTCCAACAATTTTTCCACGGTAATTAATTCTTCCCTTCGGCGTGGTGAGTGTTACTTTCAACGGAAGCATTCCTACCATATCTTCTGTTACCGGTGGCAAATTCTGAGTAGGAGCAAAGCCGAAGTTGTAGAGGTTGATGTAATCTTTAGGAAGGATAATCGGAATGAGGGAATCACCTTCCTGCCATTTCCATTCTTCCTTTGATACATCGATAAAATCATCGGGAACTGCTTCGAAGAACATATCGGTGTACATGCCCATTCCCGGCATGCCTTCCATACCGCCGCCATCCATGCTTACACCAACTTTGAAGTGACTTGAAGTGAGAGGTTCCACATCAACAACTCCTTCAATTGATTTCAGCTGCGCAATTTCTTCTGCATCAAAACCTTTTTGCCCACCAAACAGGGTGTTGATCACACTTACCTGCTTGTTGATGGTGAAATACTGCGCCGCATTAAGGTCGGCATTACCGTTGATTACCTTGTCAAAGTCGATGTACAATTGCAACGAGCCCAACAGGACAACTACGCCTGCCATAGATCCCACGATTCCTGCAATGAGGAACGACAGCTTCTGATGAGAGAACAAAAGTTTCCTTACCATCAGATTGAAATTTTATGGGTGAAAGGAAACATATCGGAAGGACCTAGACTCGTCATCAGCAGTCCTGCATTATTTTTTTTGCAATGCGTCATCACCATCTCCACCACTTTGCGCGAGTTAGTGTCGTCGAGGTGAGAGAATGGTTCGTCCAGCAGCAAGAATGA
>CAYUTR010000327.1:0-5738 GCA_964447465.1 uncultured Chryseobacterium sp. | reverse complement strand
GTGTACCACGAGAATCCTTTTTTCGCCAATGAAAAAATGGCGTTGCTGCTACGCGTTGGATTTCCAGGACCAAGCACAACTGCGGGATTCACTATCACCATATTCAAACCTTCTTCGGTTGCTCTCCACACTTCACGCTCACCGGAATATTTACTGATCGCATACCATGAATTCGCCGGATCATTTTTCCACCAGGTTTCTTCACCGATATTTTTCAGATTGATTGTTCGGCCCAAAGCAGCAACAGAACTGATGTGACAGAATTTTTTCACACCTGCGTTCAATGCAACATTGATCACGTTCGCAGTTCCTTCACCGTTCACCTTGATCATCTGTTCCCGTTCTTTCGGGATGAAGGAAACCATCGCGGCAGAATGATAAACGTATTGAACGCCCTGCATGGCATCTTCGAGCGAAAAAATATCCAGAATGTCGCCTTCTATCCATTCGATGCGTTTCAGCAATGTCTCTGCATCCTTGGAATAGAAACGGAATATTTTCTCAGTATCGGCAATTGATGCGTCTTTGCGACGCAACGCACGGACGTTGTGTCCGAGAGAAGTAAGCGCAAATGCGATGTGCGCGCCGATCATGCCGGATGCACCGGTGATGAGAATCATGCAACAAAGTTAGGAGTTTGGAGATGGTAGTCGGGAGGAATTTTGGCTCCGCTGGCTAAAGCCAACGGCGATCTTCTATATGATTGTAGTAGAAATGTGCGCGGGCTTGAATGAAAATATTACTTCGGATCAAGCCCGCGCGCCTCATTCTACATAGACTAGAAATTGATCGCCGTGGGCTTTAGCCCGCGGAAAACGACTGTTTCTTTCACTCCCGTCTCCGAACTCCCATCTCCCATCTAATTAAATATCTTTGTGCCATGAAGAGTTTTATAGAAGAATTGCGCTGGAGACGAATGCTCCAGGATGTTATGCCCGGAACGGAAGAACTGCTCAATAAAGAGATGGTTACGGGATATATCGGATTTGATCCGACCGCAGATTCTTTGGGCGTGGGCAACCTCGTTCAGGTGATGTTGCTTTTGCATTTTCAGCAGTGCGGACATAAACCAATGGCGCTCGTTGGTGGTGCAACCGGAATGGTGGGCGATCCTTCAGGAAAGTCGGCGGAAAGAAATTTGCTTTCTGAAGATATTCTCAATCACAATCTCGCGAGTCAGAAGAAACAACTGGAGAAATTTCTCGATTTCAACTGCGGTGCAAATTCAGCAACCATTGTAAACAATTACGATTGGTTCAAAGGATTGAGCTTTATTGAATTTATCCGCGATACAGGAAAGCACATCACGGTGAATTACATGATGGCGAAAGATTCGGTGAAGAAAAGAATTACTGGAGACGATCGCGAAGGAATGTCGTTCACTGAATTTACTTACCAACTCGTTCAGGGATATGACTTCTACTACCTGTGGAAACATAACGGGGTGAAGCTGCAGATGGGTGGATCAGATCAGTGGGGAAATATTGTGACCGGAACAGAACTGATTCGCCGTAAGGATGCAGGAGAAGCGTGGGCGTTGACAACACCATTGATCAAGAAAGCCGACGGAACGAAATTCGGGAAAACCGAAAGCGGAAATATTTGGTTGGATCCGAAGCGTACTTCGCAGTATGAATTCTACCAGTTCTGGTTGAATGCTGCCGATGCAGACGCAGGGAATTACATCCGGATTTTCACTTTGAAGACGCGTGAGGAAATAGAATCACTCGAAACTCAACATAACGAAGCACCGCATTTGCGTATTCTTCAGAAAGCGTTGGCGGAAGATATCACGCGTCGTGTTCATGATGAAAGCGGCTTGCAGATGGCAGTTGCTGCAACCGAAGTATTGTTCGGAAAAGGAACGATTGATCAGCTGACTTCACTGAGCGACGAACAGTTTCTTTCAGTTTTCGTAGGTGCAGGAGTGGCAGTTGCTGAAGTTCAGAAAGCGGAAATTGCAGCTGGAATTTCCATTATCGATCTCGTTGCGAAGAAAGCCGAAATGGTGACTTCGAATGGAGAAGCAATCAAGCTGATTAAAGGAAACGGACTCGCGATTAATAAAGTGAAAGTCACAGATCAGCAAATGATCGTTGGTGATTCACACCTACTGAACGGAAAATACATTCTATTGCAGAAAGGGAAGAAAGATTACTGCCTCGTGAAAGTCGTGTGACCAATACGCAACAACCAATACGCAATGCGCAATAAAAAAGGTTCAGTGACTTCTGTCTTGAACCTTTTTTATTGTTGAGTGACTGCGCTCTGCGTATTGATTATTGCGCATTGCTTTTATTGCGCATTGTTATTTGTGCGGCAAACCATACTTATCCTCGTACAGCTTGTACAGCTCCTGCTGCTCGTTGATCAACTGAATCTTTTTCCCTTGAATGAAAGCCCACGTAACGTTGTTGGTTTTCATATCCATCACATCGCCTTCAGAGATAAACAGAGTTGCGTCTTTCTTTTCTTCGATCGATCCAACACGATCACTGATGCCGAGAATTTTTGCTGTGTTCAACGTCATCGCAGAAATCGCTGCTTCTTTGTCGAGTCCCCATGCAACTGCAGTACCCGCGAGGAAAGGAATGTTGCGGGCGTGTGCAGCTTCCATGTCGCCTGAATTCTCGAAACAGAAAAGAACACCTGCATCCTGCAACATGTGCGCAGTTTTGTAAGGTTGATTCACATCGTCTTCATCGCTCATCGGCAACGTGTGAACACGTGAGAGCATCACGGAAACATTATTCTGCTTAAGCAACTCCGTACACTTGTAGCTTTCTGTTCCACCTACAATTGTAAGTCGCGTGATTCCGAATTTCTTCGAGAAGGTGATTGCCTCACTGATGTCTTTCACAGCATCAGCATGCATGTACAGGTTCTGGGTTCCGTTGAAAACTCCACGCATCGCTTCGAAACGGAGATTTTTCTCAGCCGGTTTCGGTGTCATGCAATACGCTTTTGCTTCAGCGAAGAATTTTTCCAGGTCAGCACGACGTTCTGCATATTGTTTGCTCTTCTCATAAGGTGTGGGACCCGATTCGGTCCAGCTACGGCTATAATACTGTGGCCAGTTGATGTGCACACCATCATCGGCTTTCAATGTTGCGTCTTCCCAATTCCATCCATCAAGATTCATTACCGAAGATGTTCCGGAAATTCTTCCGCCACGCGGAGTGATTTGCGCGATCAGAACTCCGTTGGTGCGAACAGTTGGTGTAACTTTTGAATCGGTGTTATACGCTGTTTGTGTACGAACGTGCGGATTCAGATAACCTGTTTCGTTGAAGTCGGCGGTTGCACGAACTGCTTCGAGCTCAATCAGACCGAGGGTTGAATTCGGCGCGATCAATCCCGGATAAACATGTTTGCCCATGCAGTTGATGGTTGTGTCCCAGGCCGTACCGTCTATCCGGACTACAGTTGCATCTCCAACGAGTGTGATCACTCCGTCTTTGAAACCTACAACCGAATTCTGAATCACAGTTCCGTTACCTACGTGACAGATTCCGTTCATCAGAAGAATACTTTTCGTTTGCTTCTTTGCAGGAACGGGTTGTTGTGCCGATGCGAGAACCGGCAGTAACAACAGGATATATAGCAGTGTTTTTTTCATGATCGTCTTGGATATTATTCTGTATCGTCCAGATAGTTTTCGTCTCTCTCAAAGTCTTCACAATCCCAGAGCTTCTTTTTCTTCACCTGAACGGGTTTCGTTGGAATGCCTTCATTCTTTTCTGCAATCATTTTCTGCGTGATGCGGGCACGATCAGCAGCCATCTGTTCGCGTTGCACTTCGTCGTCCTGTGCATCATAAAGAACCTTGCCATCAACGATTGTAGTCTGAACTTTTGCGTAAACAGAAGTCGGATTGTCGGTCCACAACACCACGTCAGCATCGTAACCCGGTGCTATTTTGCCCATGTGTTTATCAAGATGTAAAAGCATCGCCGGATTGATTGTCACCATCGACATTGCCTGCACTTCAGTCAGTCCGCCGTACTTGATGCTCTTTGCCGCTTCCTGGTTGAGACGACGTGCCATTTCTGCATCATCTGAATTGATTGCAGTAATAATTCCCATTCGCATCAGAATCGCTGCGTTATATGGAATCGCATCTTTCACCTCGAACTTATAGGCCCACCAATCGGAGAACGAAGAAGCACCTACACCGTGTGCTTTCATTTTGTCAGCCACTTTGTATCCTTCGAGAATATGTGTGAATGTATTCACATGAAAGCCCATGGAGTCGGAAACATTCATAAGCATGTTGATTTCCGATTGAATGTAAGAGTGACAGGTAATGAATCGCGTGCCGAAAAGAATTTCTACGAGCGCATCAAGTTCAAGATCGCGACGTGGTGGAGTTGCTTTCTCTTTTTCTTTTTGCGGCAATGCTTTCCATGCTTCCCATTGTGCAAAGTATTCTTTCGCGCGTGTGAAGTGATCGTAGTACACTTGCTCAACGCCCATGCGCGTTTGTGGGAAGCGGGAATTCTGGTTGTCGCCCCAGTTCGATTGCTTTACGTTTTCGCCAAGTGCAAACTTGATGAATCCCGGAGCATTCGCAATTTTCATTTGCTCGGCATTCGCGCCCCAGCGTAATTTGATCAAACTGGATTGTCCACCGATAGGATTCGCTGAACCGTGCAATTGCTGAACCGCAACAACTCCACCTGCAAGCTGACGATAGATGTTCACGTCATCCGGATCGATTACATCACCAATACGCACTTCTGCACTCGAGGCCTGTGTTCCTTCGTTTACTCCACCGGAAATCGCGATGTGAGAATGCTCGTCAATGATTCCGGTCGTTAAATGCTTTCCCGTTCCGTCAATGATCAGTGGTAATGCACCTCGTGTCGGAGTAATGTTCGGTGCGATGCGGACAATTCTGTTGTCGACAATGTAAACGTCCGTATTAGGAATGATACTGTCTGCACCACCGGAGTTCGTCCACACCGTAACGTTCTTGATGAGGATGGCATCATAACGTCTATGCAGTTTACTAACATAAGATGTGTCGTTGCGTTCTTTGAAGAGACGGATCAGTGACGAATCACCACGCGTTCTGCCGTAAGCCGCAAACGGATAAATTACATCATCGAGCGTAGGAATATCTTTCGCTGTCGTGTCTTTTTCTTTTTTCTTCGGAACAAACGGCGACGACTGTGAAGCCATCCAGTCTACCCACGAACCATCGGGCATTTGTCCGCGACCGTTCATGAATTTGCTTTCTGCATTTACATTTCCGGATAGACGAACTACGCCTTCTTTCGCTTTGGAGTAGAAAGAGAAGTTTACCAACGTCCCGGAAATCGCAATGGTGACGGGTTGCTTCGAAGTATCTGCAGGCAGATAGGTTCCTTTCAGACGGGAAAGTTCTCCTTCAATTTTCATTGATCCCGGAGGCAACGATGCGATGTTTAGATCGTATGTACCACGGATATCAATTGCGCTGTAATCAGTAATGATGTATCGTCGTCCACGCACCCAGTTTTCATACATCACCGTTCCTTCTTCGAAAATATCAGCGCTCGTGATGATGAAGTTTGCCAGCATTCCTGCTTTGAGCGATCCAACTTCATTCTGAATGCCCAGCATTTCTGCAGGCGTAACCGTTAATGCACGTAACGCAGCTTTCGGAGTTAATCCGTACTCAATCGACTTACGGATTCGCGCGAAGAAATCTTTTTTGTCTTTCAGATCGCTTGAAGTGAGCGCGAACTTAATTC
>CAYUTR010000326.1:0-5757 GCA_964447465.1 uncultured Chryseobacterium sp. | reverse complement strand
TCTTTCGTTTCCCGATTCCAAAATCGGGTCCGTACATCCATGTCTGGTAGGGCATAGGCGTTGTTAGCCCTGGTGTAATTTCATTGTAAATGTCAACAAGCTCATCGTAGGTGCGCATGTTGTAATGATGCGCAACAACTCCGCCGCGCACGTATATCTGTGCACTGCAGGAGAATGTTACAAGGAAAAATGCGAAGAGAACAGCGAGACGATTCATAACAATATGTTTTGTGCAATATCAGGAAATTGAAATTACACGTAGTAGTACGTACATCGTTTCCTATTGGTAAGAATGCAAATTGCTGACCAGCGCGAGAAAAATGAATACGTGAAAAGTGGTATTCTGTTTAGCGTTGTTCAAAATGAATCAAATTCTTCATGCTTGACATGTTCGTCAGCATTGTACTCTTCGTTCGTTCCGAAAAATAGATCTCCTTCATGATAGAATAATACTGCCCAGTTGAGGCTGGCATCGATGATGGTCAGATCGTCACCACCCAATGCTAGATCTTCCGAATATTTGACAACCATTTTCCATGGTACAATCATAGCATCTTCATGTGTCCATGATAAATATACAGGCTTGTCAAATGGGAGACCGATGCGGTACAGCCATTTTTTGATTTCCTGTTTGTTATCCAGATGCACTTGTGTCTTGACAACTGTTCTGAAGAAGCCTTTTTTGAAAGGGACATGATCGTGCAACCGCGAATTGGAAATATAGTCGGAGAGAAATTTAGCAGCTTCTTTATCCAGAGGTTGGATTAATTTGAGATGTTCTGGATGTATGTTCTGTTCAGCCGGATTGTCAAACCGCCATTTATATCGCCATTGTTCAAGTGATACGACATGTTCATGAATATTTTCAAAACCGATTTTCATTTTTCGAGAAGCTAAACAGAATATGAAATCGGGAATTATTTCACAAAACTCTTCGCCAACGCCAACGCCTTGTCAATCCCTGCCGGATTATTTCCACCACTTGTTGCAAATGAAGGTTGTCCGCCACCGCCGCCCTGAATTTCTTTCGCGAGTTCACGGATGATTTTTCCGGCATCCATGTTTTTCTCTTTTACGAGATTTTCAGAAAGTAAAAGTGTAAGCGATGCTTTGCCGTTTACTTCTGCGCCGATCACAAGGAAAAGACTATCCATCTCATCGCGCATGCCGTAAGCGAGTTCTTTGATCGCGTCTGCAGAATTCAGATCAATTTTCTCGGAAATATAATTGATGCCATTCAGGCTTTCCTTCTTCAGCAATAATTCCTTGCGGATAATTTTTGCTTTTTCCTTGAAGAACAATTCCATTTGCTTCTCAAGCGCACGCTTGTCGTCCACCAATTGTTGCACCGACTTCACAAGGTCCTTCGGATTCTTCAGTACGTTTTTCAGTTCGACAACGAGCTGCTGCTGTTCATTCACAAAACGCTCGGCACGTTCACCACTAATCGCTTCAATACGGCGGATACCTGCTGCAATTGCACCTTCAGAAATGATCTTGAACAATCCAATCTGTCCGCTTGCTTTTACGTGTGTACCTCCGCACAATTCCACAGAGTAATTCGGATCGAATGTCACCACGCGGACAACATCTCCGTATTTCTCACCGAACAATGCCATTGCGCCTTTTTTCTTCGCGTCTTCAATGCCCATTTCTCGGATGTCAGCAGCAACGTCTTCACGTACTTTCGCATTCACGATCTTTTCAATCTCCGCTATTTCATCTTCACTCATCTTCTGAAAGTGCGAAAAATCGAAACGCAGGTATTCTTCATTCACCAGCGAACCTTTCTGTTCAACATGAGTGCCGAGAACTTTTCGCAACGCAGCATGGAGCAGGTGAGTTGCACTGTGATGTCCTTCTGTATTGCGACGCTTCTTGATATCTACAATTGCACGAAATGTTTTGTTTACGTCTTCCGGAAGTTTTTCCACGAAGTGAACGATCACACCGTTTTCTTTTTTCGTATCAAGTACGCGAACAGAATCATTCACAGAGTCGAGCGTTCCTGTGTCGCCAACTTGTCCGCCGCTTTCTGCGTAGAAAGGTGTAGTGTCAAGAACAAGCTGATATGATTCTTTTCCTTTTGCTTTGATACGGCGATAACGAATGATGTTTGCATCCGATTCAACTTTCTCGTATCCGACAAAAGTAGAAGTTGCATTCTTCTTCAGTTCGACCCAATCGTCAGTATCAATTGCAGTTGCAGCACGAGCACGATTTTTTTGTTTTTGCATCCACGCTTTGAAGCCATCAGGACCTTCAACTTCTACTGTCTTGCCGTTTTCTTTCGCAAGCAACTCTGTAAGATCCAAAGGAAAACCGTACGTGTCGAATAACTGAAATGCGAATGCGCCAGTAATTACGGGACCTGATGTTTTGAGTCCAGCTTCGAAACGTTCAATGCCAAGCGCGAGCGTACGAAGAAAAGATTTCTCTTCTTCTTCTATCACAGTTGTAATCAAATGCTGCTGCTTGCGAAGTTCCGGGAAAAATTCTCCCATCTCGCGAGCCAGCGTATCGACCATTCTGCAGAGCAGTGGTTCTTTCGTATTGAGGAATGAATAGTAGTAACGTGCCGCGCGACGAAGAATACGACGAATCACATAACCTGCCCCTGTGTTCGATGGAAGCTGTCCGTCTGCAATTGCAAATGAAATTGTGCGGATGTGATCCGACAATACACGCGTTGCAATATCTTGTTTCGAATCGGTGCCGCTGTATTTTGTGTTCGTCAGCTTCTCAATCGTGTTGATGAGCGGCATGAAAATATCAGTGTCGTAGTTCGAAGACTTTCCTTGCATCACGCGCACCAGACGTTCGAAACCCATTCCCGTATCAACGTGTTGTGCAGGAAGTTTCTCAAGAGATCCATCCGCTTTACGTTGGAATTCCATGAATACATTGTTCCAGATTTCAATTACCTGCGGGTGATCTGCATTCACAAGTGTTGCGCCTTCAACTGCTTTGCGTTGTGCATCCGGCCGCGAATCGAAATGAATTTCTGAACACGGACCGCACGGACCCGTATCGCCCATCTCCCAGAAATTATCTTTTTTATTTCCTTTCAGAATGCGATCGGGCGTGGTGTATTTCATCCACTCATCATACGCTTCCTGGTCGAATGCTAATTTATCATCTGTGCTTCCTTCGAATACCGTAACGTACAAACGATCTTTCGGAAGTTTGTAAACTTCGGTGAGCAATTCCCAACTCCACGCAATTGCATCTTTCTTGAAGTAATCGCCAAAGCTCCAGTTGCCCAACATCTCGAACATCGTGTGGTGATACGTATCAACACCCACTTCTTCCAGATCGTTATGCTTACCTGAAACGCGCAAACACTTTTGTGTATCCGCAACACGTGGCCACTTTGCAGGTGTGTTCCCTAGAAACCAATCTTTGAACGGCGCCATTCCTGAGTTGATAAACATCAACGTTGGATCGTTCTTCACCACCATTGGCGCAGAAGGAACAATCTCATGTCCTTTTGATTTGAAAAAGTCTAAGAATTGTCGGCGTATTTCGTTTGCGTTCATGATCGGGTATTTCACTCGTATTTTAACAGTATTTCGGGATTGCAAAGTTAGCCGTTTTTGGTAATTTCACGGCTCACCACATAGGATCATAGTTCATTTGGATTGGTAGAAGGGATCGGAACAAGTCCGATCGCACATAGTTCACATATAATACGTCCCTATTGTGCTCTATGTGGGCATTCTGCTTTTCGCAGAATGACTTTTAGCAATGACGAGCGTCCTGAATTACTATGTGGTAAACAAACAAGCCGATGTCCAAAGTCAGGTATAAATACAACACGAAAACTCTCTCCTACGAAAAGGCCGTAACGCCATTCCGTACCCAGTTCTTTCGTATCGTATCGTTCCTGGGAACTGCTTCTGTAATTGGTGTGATTTCCGTAATCATCGCTTTCAAGTATTTCGATTCTCCGAAAGAAAAGCAATTGCGCCGCGAATTGGATCAGGTGCAGGGACAGTACGATCTTCTGAATAAACGGATAGACAATCTCACTATGGTGCTGAACGATCTCGAGAATCGGGATGACAATATTTATCGTGCCATTTTTGAAACGGATTCTATTCCAGATGATATCCGCCACTCTGGTTTCGGAGGAGCGGATCGGTATATGGACCTGCAGGGCTTTACCAATACTCAGTTGATGGTACACACCACGCAGAAGATTGATCAGCTCGCGAAGCAGATGTACATTCAATCGAAGTCGTACGATGAAGTAATCAAACTCGCGGAGAACAAGGAGAAACTTCTTGCTTCGATTCCTGCGATCATGCCGATTTCCATCAAGGATCTGAAAGGAACTCCTTCCGGTTTCGGTTATCGCACGCACCCGATTTACAAAATCGTGAAGATGCATACCGGAATGGATTTCAATGCGGCAGTCGGTACTCCTATTTACGCAACAGGTGATGGTATTGTACAACAGGCCGACGCTGAAGCTTCTGGTTATGGAAATCACGTGGTGATCAATCACGGATTTGGCTACGAAACTTTGTACGCGCACATGAGTGAAATCAAGGTGAAACAGGGACAGGAAGTTAAACGTGGCGAGGTTATTGGAAAGGTTGGAAGTACAGGTACGTCCAGCGGTCCGCATTGTCATTACGAAGTAATCCGCAATGGTAATAAGATCAATCCGGTGAGTTACTACTTCCTTGATTTGTCTCCGGTGGAATACCAGAATATTATTCAGCAGTCGAGCCAATCAAACCAATCATTCGACTGATGTTATTCCAGTGAAAGAATCATCGCATTACTTCCTTGCTTCCTCGATTGGTCAGTCGACGTACAAGAGTACGACTCCTTCCCAATCAGCGTCGCAGCGTCGTACTGCTCGATTCTTTCACTGGAATGTAGAAACTAAACATATGCTGCTCGCAACTCGGTTCTTAGTTATTTCATTTTTATTAGTGGGTTCCGTCAACGCGCAGATCAAAGTTCCGTTTACGGCTGCGATAAGCAGTGTCGAAGTGGTTGATGATACGCTGACCATTGGTGGTGTAGGCGATATCATGATCGGAACAAATTATCCTGCAGGACATCTTCCACCCGATGACGGAAAATTCATTTTTGATCCGGTGAAAGAATACCTGCAATCGCCCGATCTCATGTTCGGAAATACAGAAGGAACATTTCTGGATTCCGGCGGACAGATGAAATCATGTTCCGATCCTTCGAAGTGTTATGCATTCCGCCAACCAACACGCTACGCACAGTATTTAACTGATGCCGGTTTTGATGTTGTGAGCATGGCCAACAATCACGTCGGAGATTTTGGTGAAACAGGAAGAACATCCAGCGGCGCAACACTTTCCAAAGCAGGATTGCATTGGGCCGGATTAGTGTCAAAACCATATGTCATCTTTGAACATGGTGGAGTGAAATATGGATTCACGGCGTTCGCACCGAATACAGGCACGCAGGATATCCGCGATCTTGAAGCAGCGAAAAAGGTTGTTGCAAAACTCGACAGCATTTGCGACATCGTGATTGTTTCATTCCACGGCGGAGGAGAAGGTGCAACGAAAACGCACGTAACGCGTGCAACAGAAATGTTTCTCGGAGAAAATCGCGGGAATGTTTACGCATTCTCTCACGCGTGTATTGACGCTGGTGCAGATATTATTTTCGGTCACGGTCCGCATGTAACACGCGCGATAGAATTATACAAAGATCGTTTCATCGTGTACAGCATGGGCAACTTCTGCACGTACTCGCGAT
>CAYUTR010000325.1:0-5792 GCA_964447465.1 uncultured Chryseobacterium sp. | reverse complement strand
CCGCACGCCAAACCGCAACGCGGTTTGGCGTGCGGCGGGGGGCCACTGCGTTTTAACCGCGGGATAAATCCCACGGTTGTCAAGAAGTGAAACGTGAACATCTGTCTCTTTCGAATACGCAAAAAGGCGTATTGATTCCCGACTTTTATCGACCTAATTTTCAGGTTCAATTCCATGCCATGAAACGCTTGTTTGTCTTGTTTCTGTTTTTGCCCGTTATCCTTCCGGCCCAAGCTAACGGCGGGCACTTTGATACGCTTCCTGCAGGTGCAATCGGAATCGATTTGCCGGAGGTAAAATATTATCTCAGGTATCAGGGGAATGAATATGTTATCAGGCAGGATGCAGATTACAAATCGCTTTTTCACGACAGCACACACGCTTTACTTCCAGTGATTGATTTTAATAAGTATGAACTTGTCGGCACTGTTTATTGCCTCCAGTGTCTTACGGTTTGTCCGACATACAAACCTTGCCACCGGAGTGGATGTGATGACACCAGGATGTGGTACCTGCTCAATAAGCAACACCACGCTTCACTCAGCTATGACACGCTGGAAGTTGGCAACAGGCATGCACCATCGTATGTAAGGGACGGTTTCGCCTGCGAGGATGACAGTGCTTTTGCAAACCTGCAAAGATTATATCCGGAACTGAAAGACGATTCAGTTGATTTTACCAAACAACTTCTACTGACCCGTGCAGTATCTGTCGATTGTATGGCTCGCACTGAGCAGGAGCTGTATCTCGATACGGTGAATCGTTGCGTTGTATGGAGATTGTTTACAGCTTACGGAGGTTGTCACGGCTCTGTAGAGCGTAACTTCTTTATAACAATTCCGCAGCCGCCGACAGGATATGAAGTGCGATTCGAAGAGTTTACGTTTGCGGATGAGCGCTGATTTTCGTTATTAAACATACCAATGATAAGATTGCTGTTCTTATTCCTGTTCTTGCCTGTTCTGCTTCAGGCGCAGACCCCGATGTGGGAGATCGACACGTTGCCGTTGAAAGCGACGCGAATTTCGTTGCCTCCGATGAAAATAGATTATGTATTTGGGGCACGTCAATTTATCATTACTGAGCAGGCTGGGTATAAAGCTTTGTTTGCGGATAGTGTTCAGGGTAAACTTCCGGAGATTGATTTCACACGGTACGAGTTGCAGTCGAGAATATTTTGCATTCAATGCGTAAAAGGTTGTCGCGATCATCGTGTGTGTCATCGGAATGCATGCATGTTCACCAGGATGTGGTATCTGCAGGAGAAAAAGAACAGAATTGCATTGATCGCAGATACATTATGCAGGACTGAATGTGAGCTCTTCATGGGCTTTGATGGTGAGATGATCTGTCGCAACGACAGCAGCTTTTCCGTTCTGAAAAAAGGTTGTCGCGCATTGAAAAAGACCAAAGTAGATTTCAACAGCAGGGTAGTGGTAGCGCGTGAGCTGTATTTAGATTCCAACGCACGCATAGAAAATGAATTCTACCTCGATACAGCAGCCCATCAAATGGTATGGCGCTTGTTTAGCGGTAACGTAGGAAGTCGAAGTAGTGAGGCGCGCACGTTTGTATTCTCGATTCCGAAACCGCCTCAAGGATATGTGATCCGATTCGAGGAATTTTCATTTGAGAATAAGGAGTGAAGTCAAGGCTAAGTCCCAGAGTTGTCGTGTCTTTACTTACCACGAACAATTCTTCCTTCGAGATTCAAAGAGGTTATTCTGTAATCTCCGCTGCCCGATTTGAAATCATAGCTTTTGACAACTGACTTTCCTCTATCAACAGGCGCATACGAGATTTTCATTCCCACATGTCCATCCCATTCCCATCCTGCAATCTCAGAAATCAAACGGACTTCTCCTGGAGTAAGTGAAAACTCTTCAGCCGTTGAATCATCCGCTGTGTCGCCTGATTCTTCATCGATGGTGATGAACGACTCGCTCAGGAGCTTAACATTCAGATCGGTTTCGCCGGTATTGATGCAATAGATCTGCGCATCGACAGCGTCGGGATTGAATGTTGTTTGGACGATGGAAACTCTGACTATTGTGAGCATCTGAGGTAAATGGAACGCGGATTTTGACGTTCGTTTGGTGTTAATTCTACGATGGATGATTCTGGTTAGTACTTCGTGCAGTAATTGGATTGACGCGGATGTTTGATCGCTTAAGCGATCAAACGTTACCCACAAGCTTATCTCATAAAATCTGAGGCCAAGACTTGAAATTTTCCCAGCTCATCCTGATTAACGCTAACAAACAACGGATGTCAAAATCCGCGTTCCATTTTCATGCTATCAAAAAGCGAGAGAAACCATAGCTTCTCTCGCTCAAGATTCTTCCAAAGATTACTTCTGAACCAAAATTCTCATCACCTGCTGCTCATCTGCACTCGTAAGACGCAACATGTAAATTCCATCTGCAACATTGTCGAGAGAAATCTGTTTGGTGTAGCCCGACTGTACGTTGTTTTCTGATGAAGTGTAAACAACGCGTCCCTGCATGTCAACGATTTCAACAAGCATGTCGCCGATGTTTGCATTCACGGTTAATGTGAACACACCGGAGTTTGGATTCGGGAACACATTTGCTGAATTCTCCAATGTGTTGCTTCCTGCAGAAAGACATAGATCGACATTGATATTTGCCTGTGCAGTATCTGTGCAACCGTTACCATCTGTGAATGTGTAAACTGTTGTGTGCATACCTGCACCAGCCGTCATCGGATCGAATGTAGCTCCTGTTACTGCCGGACCGCTCCATGTTCCTCCAACCGGAGATCCAGTAAGTGCAACTGTTGCATCATCGAGACAAACCATGTTCATTGCAGCCATTCCCGTTACAGTTGGGAGCGGATTAACTGTTACTGTCACCATATCTGTATTGGAACATCCGTTCGCATCTGTTCCTGTAACAGTATACGTATCTGTTACTGTTGGTGTAAACGGAACTCCATCGTTGACGCCACCGGTCCATGTGTATGTTGATGCGCCACTTCCGTCAAGTGTTACACTTCCGCCTTCGCAAAGTGTTGTCGTGGTACTTTGTGCAACTACGATCGGAAGCTGATTCACAACAACTGTTGTAGTTGCTGTATTTGTGCAACCGTTTGCATCTGTACCGGTAACAGTGTAAGTGTCAGAAATTGCAGGTGAAAACGGAACTGCATCTATTGCTCCGCCTGTCCATGTATAAGTTGTTGCACCGCTTCCGCTAAGTGTTACAGCGTCGCCGAAACAAATCATTGGTGCACTGCTTTGTGCCATAACGGTTGGAAGTGAATTCACTGTAACGGTTGTTGTTGCCGTATTCATGCAACCGTTTGCATCTGTTCCTGTTACTGTATATGTATCTGTAATGGTTGGTGAGAACGGAACCGCATCTATTGCTCCGCCTGTCCATGTATAAGTTGTTGCACCGCTTCCGCTAAGGGTAACACTTCCACCGGAGCAAATTGTTGGCGTGCTGCTTTGAGCTACTACTGTAGGAAGTGTATACACCGTAACAGTTGTTGTTGCCGTATTTGTACAGCCGTTTCCATCTGTTCCTGTAACCGTATACGTATTAGTCACGACAGGTGTGAATGGAACAGCATCAGTAATCCCCCCAGTCCACACATAAGATGTAGCACCGCTTCCACTGAGTGTTACGCTTCCACCAGGACAAACAGCAAGTGTTGTACTGTTGATTGTAACTGATGGAGGAGGAATGATTGTGTAGGTAAATGTTGTTGCCGGACTTGATCCGCAAATGTTATCCGCGGTTACAGAAATTGTTCCCGACAAATTCGTGAATGCAACGTTGATTGAAGTTGTTCCTTGTCCGGAAGTAATTGTTGCACCTGCGGAAACTGACCATGTGTAAGAAGTTGCACCACCTACAGGTGGAATAGTGAACGAACCTGTGCCGTTCGTGCAGATGTTAGTTGTTCCACTGATTGCAGTAGGAGCAGGTGGATTTCCCGGTATTGAAGTGATGATCACTTGTCCGTTTCCTGATCTGGTTCCTGCCACGGTAGATGTGCTCGTACTTCCAGGATAAGAAATGTATGATGATCCCCCACCGCCGGCAGAAACATATCCGCCGCCGCCGCCGTACCAACCGCCGCCGCCAGCACCACCAGTACAATATGTATTCGGAGGACCTGCATCGCCACCGATTCCAAACGATCCTGAACCTGCGGATTGACTGTTGCCGGTATAATATCCACCAAGTCCACCGGCAGATTGTGTACCGCCTTTACCATGTGTTCCTGCGATCCAGCTTGCAGCGCCATCTGTTCCAATACTTCCACCGCCAGAGCCACCGAGTCCGTTAGACCAGCCACCACCTGCGCCGCCGCCGCCAACAACCATGCGATCATTCAGACTCGCAGTAGTGCGAACATCTGATGCACCACCGCCGGGCCAACCATCGCTTGGTCCGCCACATGGAAGTGCTAACGTAGCACCGCCACCATTAAAACCACCAGGTCCAAGTTGAACTGTTGGTTGTCCGCCTACATAAATGTAAAGCGTGCTTCCCGGAGTTACAGGAACTGTAGCAATTCCTTGTCCACCAAGACCGCCATTTGGTCCACCACCTTGTGCACCTTGTGCGTCAATGGTAACAGAAGTTACACATGGAGGAACAACATACGTTTGCACTCCGCCGGTGTAGTTGTACGTTACGACTTGTGCGTTTAAAGAAATTCCTGTTGAGCCAATGAGAATGGCAGCAACAATCGTGTAGATTTTGTTCATAATTCAGCGTTAGGGAAAATGTATAGGTTGAGCGATAAATTTAGTCAATTACCCCGCAGGATAAACCGATTTAACAGAAAGTCTCGATTCAGCGCAAGAACCACCGCTAAATTTTTACCACATAGTTTTCAATCCCCTTTGTTTTCTAAAAGGCGCGGCAAGCCGCTAACCACATACAGCACATAGAGACGAACATGGCCTACTCAATATCGCGCGTCCCTATGTGCTCTATGTGGGGATTTCGCATTTCGCGAAATCACTTTAGAAAACAGCGTACTTCAAATTTTCCTATGTGGTAAAGAAAAGCCACAATCTATTCGGACTTAAACGTAGTCTTATTCACGAGCTCAACATATTCTTCTTCCACTTTTTTTCGCGCCCATTCTGTTTTGCGGAGAAATTTCAGAGAAGAGTTGATTGAAGGATTACTCTTGAAACAGTTCACGGGAACGCGACGTGCGAGTTCGGGCCAACCGTAATAATCGGAAAGGAAGGTGACGATGTACTCTAGCGTTTTACCGTGGAGTGGGTTGTTGGATTGGGTCATCGAAGTGTGGTACCACTCTTCGACTAGCTCAGAGCGTGCATCGAAAGTACTAATTTCTTTCCCACTGATTTTCGCTCGCCTGCAAGCCCACACCAATCCAGTTTTTCTATTTCCACTTTTTTAGAAAAAGTGGAGCAAAAAATCGGCCGCTTAATTTATTTCACGCTATTTTTCTCGTCGCCGCGATCCCACGCCGACCTAGGCGTGGATACTGATACTCAAAATATTTCGGTCATCCTGGACTTACACTACACTCTTTGTCCCACGCTTGGTCGGCTACCACACAAAAAGCCTTCGCCGATCCCGTCCCCGGAAAAATTACGCGTGAAAAAATTTTGCGACCCTTACCGCCTCAACACCTATGACACTGAGGACCGCTGGAGTGAAGCGCCTTGAAGAAAATAGCTTCAACTTGATTCACGATCCTTGTCAGACTGAGCGGAGCCGAAGGTTGACAAGAACAAAAAGCTTCAGCTTGACTCTTTGATTTCTTCAGCCTCG
>CAYUTR010000324.1:0-5844 GCA_964447465.1 uncultured Chryseobacterium sp. | reverse complement strand
AGTTTGCGAAACTGATGAGAATGATCCTCAGCAATTCCGACAAGTCGCAGATTACCGTTCGCGAAGAAGTCGAATATCTTCAGCTTTACGTTGAACTGGAAATGATGCGCTTCGATAATAAGTTCGACTGGAAGATTGACATCGCGGAAGAAATCGACACCGACTACATCGAAATTCCTGCGATGTTATTGCAACCCTACGTTGAGAATGCCATCCTCCATGGACTTACTCCGCTGAAAGGCGGCGGACATCTTGAAATAACCATGCATATGCAAGGCAATAATCTGTTGTGCCGCATCAAAGACAACGGAATCGGTCGTGAACACGCCCGTGAAATGCGTCAGCTCTCGGGAAGAAAAGATCACCGTTCGTTGGGAATGAAGATCACTTCCGATCGTTTGGAGCTGATTAACAACCTTCATGGCTCACAGTTGAGCATGACCATTACCGATCTCAAAAATGACGACGACACGCCTGCTGGAACGCAGGTTGATATATTCATCCCTGTTTCCTAATTTGGCATCCCGATAACATCGGAACCTAATCCAGACCTATGATCAACGCTGTAATAATTGAAGACGAGAAGAAGAGCATGGAAGTACTGCAGGCTCTCGTAACTGCAAACTGTCCTGATGTAAACATTATCGGCACTGCCGACTCTGTGACATCTGGTGTCGAACTGATTAAGAAACTTTCTCCGAATCTCATCTTTCTCGATATTGAGATGGCAGACGGAAGTGGCTTCGATCTGCTCGAGCGTATAGGCAGCGCAAATTATGAAGTGATCTTCACCACAGCTTCTGACGCGCACGCGTTGAAAGCAATTAAGTTCAGCGCAATCGATTATCTGCTGAAACCAATCGACGGCGACGAACTGAAAGTTGCCTGCGATAAACTGAAAGAGAAAAAACCAAACGATGCGAGTCTTGAGAATCTGCGCTTTCTGCTTTCGAATTTCAAGAAGCCATCGGAGCAATATTCCAAGATCACGCTTCCAACCGGAAATGCATACGAAATTGTAAACGTGAAAGAGATCATCCGTTGCGAAGCAGATGGCAGCTACACTACATTCTTTCTTGAAAGCAAAAAGAAGCTGCTCGTTTCTGCGTCACTGAAACATTACGAAGATCTTCTTCCGCCTGAAGATTTCATTCGCGTGCATCACCATCATCTTATTAATATGAATCACGTTGTTCGCTACCTGAAAACAGATGGCGGCTATGCGGTGATGTCGGATGGCACACAGATTGAAATATCAAGACGCAAAAAAGAAGCGTTCATCGCGCGACTGAATAAAGCGTAAGCAACTCATATAAATAGTAGTGCCGAACGTTCCCGATAATTCCGGGAACGTTTTTTTTCGTGCATATGTCGACCGAAGACTGGCACGCATATTGAATTATCACTATACATTCTCCAATGAAAGGCCATCACTCCGACCTTTCCATGACAAACGGCGCTTCCTCCGCGTCGCCGCAATCTCCACGCCGCGGCGATAAACCAGTTATTCTTTTCTGCATCCCGATTAGAGTGTGTGTTTCACCACATACACAAAGTCGCTATCCTTTCCGTTGTTACATGCGTAATATTGATTGGAAGTAAGGTTGAAAGGAAAGTAGGGAAGCGAATACGAATAGAGATTACGAATAGAATACGCTTACGGTTTAGGAATACAGATTACAGTTTTACGCTCATTGAATTAATAAAGTAAAGACTTAAAGAGCCGGGCCCTGAGCCTAAGGGTGTAAATGAATTACCGGCGTATTCGGGGATGTTGCGTCAGTAGTTTGTTGCACCCGGCTCTTTAAACTTTTCAGATGGCCTCCTTCTTTCACTCCGGTGAAAGATTTAAATAAGAAGAGAGCGTGGTGTCAGGTCCCCTGACCTGACACATCAAGCTCTCTTCCTTAGTCCAGATGTAGTAGTCTGGACAACGCTCCCAATGAATCCTCGACGATGATGTCAGGATCAAAATATAAGTTAACCCTCAATAACAGTGTGCCATGAAAAAGTACGAAACAAGAAAAGGTCACGCCCACAATGTGGACGGCCTCGGCACCATCAGCATTCTTTTTGGTGTAGTATGCGTTGGTTTTATTATCTATAACGTTCTGAACGTTATTCTTTCCTGAGTGTGTGTGGAAACGCCGCCCCGATGTAGCTGTCGGGGCGGTTTTTTTTGTTCGTACACGAGCTGATCTCAGCGAGTGGTGTCGGGATCGTATCCCGACACAGCCACGATCTCGTCCTCACACCATCAGCCACGATCCGTTTCTCACAAAGTGGTGTCGGATCCCAATCTCGACACAGCCACCATCCTGTTCTCACAACATCAGCTACGACATTCTCTTCACTTGTATAATCATGCTCAATGTGCGTGAGGCATACAACTTCATTCACCCGTAAATTTATTACCATGAAAAAATCACTACTCCTCATTTCGTTTTCAGCGTTTTCTGTTTTCATGAATGCACAAACGTTTGTGAACGCTACACTGGACATTAACCAGGTGAAAACAACAATAAATTCCGGCGGCGATTTATTCTGGGATCTAAACACGAATACATTTGAAGTCCCACAAGGTGGCGGCGCGCATGTTTTATTTGCCGGAGGACTGTGGTTGGGTGGACTCGACTCTAACAATGCACTGCATCTTGCTGCACAAACGTATCGTCAATCCGGTGGCGACTTTTTTCCCGGACCCGTGATGGATTCGCTTGCGTATTCACCCGCAACAGATGCGCAGTGGAACACCATCTGGAAAATCAATAAAACAACAATTGATACATTCCTGATGTGGCGAGCGAATCCAGGAAACTTTCCGTCCTACGTTATTCCATCAGTAATTCTCTCGTGGCCGGGAAACGGTAATACTCTGTTGGGACAAGCCATTCAACTCGCTCCGTACATTGATGCGAATATTGATGGTGTCTATGATCCGAACTCGGGCGACTATCCATGCATAAAGGGTGATCAAGCTTTGTTTCTGATATTCAACGATGATCGATTTAATCATGGCACCAGTGGAGCTAAATTGAAAGTAGAAGTTCACCTGATGATGTACGCATACCTGGCGCCGGGAACGTGGCTCGACAGCACAATATTTACGAATTACAAAATTTACAATCGTAGCACACTAGCTTATACCGATATGTATCTTGGGCAGTTCAACGATTTCGATATTGGTGATTACAGTGATGATTACGTTGGTTGTGATGTATCTGGACACATCGCATATGGTTACAACGGTGATGTGAACGATGGAAGTTCACCAACGCCAACAACTGGAACGTACGGAGCGAATCCGCCAGCAGAAGGTTTGGTTTTTCTGAATGGACCATTAGCCGACACAGGAGATTTTATCGATAACGATCGTGATGGGATTATGGATGAACCTGGGGAAACATGCTTGATGGGTCATCATGTGGTTTACAACAATGATTTCAGCATTACAGGAAACCCACAAATCACTGCTGACTATTATGGTTACTTATCGGGCTTCTGGACTGATGGTAGTCCATGGACGTACGGTTCCAACGGATATGGCGGATCTCTCTTGATGGATTTCATGTATCCGGGAGCTTCAGATCCAAGTGGATTGTGCACAAATTCTGTTCCTCAACCCGCTTGGGATGAAGCAATAGCAGGCAATTCTCCAGGCGACCGTAGATCACTCGCATCATCAGGTCCATTCACACTTGAACCAGGAGAAGAAAATTGTATTGATTACGCTTACGTTTTTGGAAGAGGAAATAACGGACCTTCATCCAGTATTGGAGCAATGCAAACCGCAGCTGATAGCGCACATTCTTTTTACGCAACAAACAACCCATGCACCTGCGATGAAAATCCGCTCGCAGTTGGAGAACAAACATCTTCCGTTGTCGGTATTTATCCCAACCCCGCAACAGAATCCATCAACATTATCTGCGGCGATAATTCAACCGGTTCAACAATTGAAATTATCGATGCAACCGGGAAGCTCGTTCATTCCTCAACCGTACTTTCCGGGAATTCAGCGGTGATTGACATCAGCAATTTTGCAAACGGAATTTATTTCGTCAGGGTAAACAAGGGCTCCGTAGTCCTTACAGGTAAATTCATCAGGAACTGATCGCGTTGTACGAACAACTCTGGTTTGCGGATTTCATCCGACGAACGAATTTTTTCAACAAAAACCTGATTTTTCATAAGAAAATCAGGTTTTTTCATTCTTATCCCGCTTCAAAGTTCTCTTATCTCCCCCAAACCCAAATTGGTCGAGTTCTTTGAACTTCCCTCCGTTTCCGGCGTATTACCTATATAATTAAGTTGACCGTATGAACCTGTTGACAAAGCAAGAAGGGCTGAATTACCGACTGGAAGGTCGTTTACTGCATCTGGAACCTCCTGTGTCCGTGTGCAATTGCTCATGGAGCGTATTTGATATTAGCGGAGTAGAAAAATTTACTGGCAGATTTATCACCGACGCAGACAATGTGATCGATGTTTCTCCACTTTCTCCCGGCGTGTACGAAGTGTGCCTGATGGATGGAGAGAAGTTGCGAAGTGCACGCTTCCGTTTAACTGCTTAAGCGCGATTACCCCAATAAACCCAAGAGATTACAGTTAATGACTCAATGACGAAAGTTGTTGGGTTGTTGGCGTTAACCACATAGGAAGATAGAAAACATAGACCGCCGTTTTCTGGTTGCCGCAGATTTCGCTGATAACGCTGATGTGTTTGGTGTTAAATTAATTTCTTTGACCGACATGGCTAAAATAATTTGCCGTGATCAAGAGTCATGAATCAGATCGCTAGCGATCTAAATCAATTGTAAATTTCTTTAACACCAACAGAAAACCAATGATCGGCGTAATCAGCGTAATCAGCGGCGAAAATGAGTAGCGGTGATGACTCTGGTTAAATCTCCGCTTGCTTTCGGAATGTATATCCGCAAAAAGCTTTCAGCTTCTTCAGCGATTTTTCCTTCGCTTCCAAAAATCCCATGTGCCCGCATTTGTCCAACGCAAGATACCGCTGATCTTCCGCGAGATCTTTTTGCTTCTCACTCACCTCCAACGGAATTACATTATCGCGCTTGCCTGCGATCATCAGAACAGGAAACGGTGCGTAACGCAAAACATTTTCCCTGTTCTTCCGGATTTTCATTCCTTCGAGTGATGCAATAATTCCCTGCGGTTTTGTTTTCGCTGCCATGCGTTTCAGCCACGAAATCTCATCTCTGAAATATTTCACGTTCGCCAACGCAAATAAATTCTGAATCAAAGCACTCGTGTATTTTGTTGGCGATTTTTTCACGAGACGAATCGCACGCTCACGATCAATTTTCTTCTCCGCACTATCCGCATATGTACTCGAATGAAACAAACACAATCCACAAACATGCTCAGGATATTTTTCCGCGAATGCCAACGCAACATATCCACCCAGTGAATGACCAACAACTGTATAGCGACGCAATCCGATTTCATCCATCACGCCCTTCACAACCGCAGCCATTCTTTCCATACGATGAACATATCCAACGCACTCGCTCTTCCCGTGACCCGGAAGATCAATTGCAATCACCCGATAATGTTTTGCTAAGTCCTGCGCGAATCCATTTCCGAACCAAACTTCCAGCGACTCAAGGAATCCGTGAATAAGTACCACTACTCTACCCTTACCCGAATCAGAGTAACGTACTTTTGCTCCAAGAACTTTCGTCACTTGTGTTGGCGGCACTTCCGGCTTGAATTTTTTTTGCGCGATCATCTTAAATTATTTTAACCACGAATGGCGTAAAAATTATCTGCGTAATCAGCGCAATCAGCGGCTAACTAACCGCGGGCTTCTTTCAT
>CAYUTR010000323.1:0-5850 GCA_964447465.1 uncultured Chryseobacterium sp. | reverse complement strand
GCCGCATTCACAATATCAACCGTATCGAGTCCATACTTCTTCATGAGCTCATCCGGTGTTCCGCTTTCGCCGAACGTATCGTTTACTGCAACCATTTCAAGCGGGGCTGGAAAATTACCGGCGAGTACAGAAGCGATACTTTCGCCTAATCCTCCCCAACGGTTATGTTCCTCTGCCGAAACCGCGCACTTAGTCTTTCGGACTGAAGATAAGACGGCTTCTGCGTCCAAAGGTTTAATGGTGTGAATGTTGATTATTTCCGCAGAAATGCCCTTTTCCTTCAAAATATCGTAAGCTTCGAGGGCTTTCCACACTAAGTGACCGGTTGCGAAAATTGTAACGTCGGTTCCTTCTTCCAACTTCAACGCTTTGCCGATTTCAAATTTCTGATCAGCAGGAATGAAAATCGGAACGGCAGGGCGACCGAAACGCAGATACACCGGACCGTGATGATCAGCAATTGCAATCGTCGCAGCTTTCGTCTGATTGTAATCGCAAGGATTAATCACCGTCATTCCCGGCAACATTTTCATGAGACCAATGTCTTCAAGAATCTGGTGAGTTGCTCCGTCTTCTCCAAGCGTAAGTCCGGCATGCGATGCGCAGATTTTTACATTCTTATCAGAGTAAGCAACGGACTGACGAATCTGATCGTACACGCGACCCGTAGAGAAATTCGCAAAAGTTCCGGTGAACGGAATTTTTCCGCCAATGGTCATTCCCGCAGCGAGACCAATCATGTTCGCCTCCGCAATTCCCACCTGGAAAAAACGATCGGGATGATCTTTCTGGAATGCATCCATCTTCAGCGATCCCGTAAGATCGGCGCAGAGTGCAACCACATTCGGATTTTTCTTTCCGAGTTCAGAAAGCCCAGCTCCGAATCCGGAACGGGTGTCTTTCTTTTCTTTGTCTTTGGCAACGTATTTTTTTTCCATAAGCGTTTCGATTCAATCTGATTTTTTAAATCCCCAGCCAGCAGAATAGATTGCTAACGATGGTCCTCCAAAGTTGACTTTAGGTTTAAAATTCAGAGGTGTCGTGCCCCAATACCATGTTGTTGGTGCAATAGGGAATTCATATCGTGCTGCTATAGAGAAAGAGTGAATGTGTGATGATTTCTCGCACGAAAATACACTCCACAAAAGACCAGTATACAAGCTTGCATTACAACTAATCCGAGAATTTTCCAATGTAATGTCTTCTTCTCTTGCCCACGAACTGACTGATGTTGTAATAAACGAATAACCTGCTTCAACGTAGAATGGACGTTTTGTTTTGATCAAACAATAATTTGCACCTGCAGATAATCGCCAAAAATGATAAGAGACATTTATGTCATGGTAGTTGGATAAATCTCCGCGTTTCTTTTGAATTGTTATTTGTTGTCTGAACAAAAAGGTTAGTCCATTTTCTTTACCAAAGCCCACAGAAATCTCAGGCATAACCTGAACATTTCTGGGAATGCCTAACATGTAATCCTGATCATTAATTGTATCCAATCCGAACTTGTGAATTGAAACACCCATAGACGAGTAAAGAGCTGACTTATTTTCCTGAGCTACAGCAGAATTAAAAATACAAACTAGCGAAACCCAGAATAGGGTTTTCGTTAATTTGAAACTACGGATGTTAATTGCCAGGATCATCATTGCATTACTTAATACAGTTTAACTGTCGTCGATCCACCAGCATCCACCTTAAACTTCTGCTCCTTCGTATAAATAGTTTCCTTCGCTGCTTTTGTCCGGAAGACAATTCTGTAATTTCCCGGTTGCAGAATCAGGTTTTCATTCGTTCGTTTATCGTCGAGGTTGCAAACCCACGTGAGTGTATTTTTTTCCTCAAGAAAAAGTTGACCTGTACCTTCAGCTGGTTTGAACACACTCACTGTTCCAGCTTGAGGAATAGTAATCGTAGTGGTTTTGCTCTGCGAGATATCCACATTGTTCATGTAAATTCTTGGCAATGTTAAAATCTCGAGGTCGTATTTTCCGGTGATGAGTTTCAGCGGAACACCAACATCTGCCATCACTAGCGTTGGCATTTCTCCTTTCTTTCGCACAATTACTTGTAATCGCGAATAATTATTCGTGCCGGCGATGTTTATATGCAGAAATCCTTGTGGCGCATCAACGGCAATGACGTTGTGAATTCCAGGAGTGATCACAATGTTTTCTTTTACAACAGCCGGAATTGTATGCACAACCAGTTTGTACGTGCTCAAGGGATCAAGGATCACTGTATCCGGATCGCCGCGATGATTCATCGTGTGCATGTAGTTGTAACGTACCACACCGGTTTGCTGATCGTAGAAGGTCATTGAAACATCTGTCTCCAGCGGTTTGCCCTGATTGTTCAGCAGATTTACCTGGCACGTTGTATTGTTAAGCGCCTGTGAAACTACAATATTGAGTACCGTCGTAAAGTTTGCCTCGGAACTGATGTCGTACACTTTTCCGATACAGTTCAACGATGAGAAATCTCCTTCAAGACCAATTCCAAGTACGAACGGTTTCAGCGTAATGCCCTTCGTCTGCAACATCAATGAAACTGCACACGGATCGCCGCCACATTCTTCAATTCCATCTGTGATAAGGATGATAATGTTGCGTGTATTTTTTCCGTCTGTAGGAAAATCATCGCCGCATTGTGAAAGTGAATAAGCTATTGGTGTTGTTCCTTTCGGAACCAGCGTGCTCATCCGTGCTTTCATTGCAGGAATGGATATCGCCGGTTTTCCCATCGGTACTTCCAGTTTCGTATCCTCACAATTTCGCTGAGGCTGTAATGGAGATTGGTGACCATAACAACGCAATGCCATTTCAAGATTCTGTGTTCCCTGTAAACTGTCGAGAAACTGAACGAAAAGATTTTTCGCAATGTCCATCTTCATTCCGGTCTGCCATTTTCCGTACATGGAAAAAGAACAATCGAACACGAAGAGAATACGCGTTAACGGCGGAGCATTTCCATAGGAAACTGTAACCGAATCATTCATGATTGTTGCCTTCTCAACGAAGTCGACAATCGAGTGATTCTTTACGAATGTGGTTGCATCAAACACAGGACTCGCCGAAAGTCTCGGAGCAATTACGCTCAGCAATAAAATTGCGGCAATCAGTACCTGTTTTTTCATAGTTTTAACTCCCACGGAGTCGTTAGCTCAGTAATCAGCTTCATTCCCGATGAGCTGGCTCAAGCCACTTGCAAGCTGCTCATCATTCGGTGCAACGCCGTGCCATTTGTGCGTGCCCATCATGAAGTCAATTCCTGCGCCCATCTCTGTCTTCATTAGTATAACGACTGGTTTGCCTTTTCGTGTATGTGAATGTGCAGTTTTCAATGTAGAAATAACTTCATTTAGGTTATTTCCATCAGCAATTTTCAAGACATCCCATCCAAACGCGGAGAATTTCCCAGCGAGATCACCCATCGGCAAAACTTTGTCGGTCGGACCATCTATTTGCTGACCATTCACGTCGACAGTACAAATCAGGTTGTCGACTTTATTTCCTGCCGCGTACATAGCCGCTTCCCAGATCTGGCCTTCCTGAAGTTCACCATCGCCGTGCAGCGTGTAAACAGTCCTGTCATCTCCATTCAATTTCTTTGCCAAAGCCGCACCGATAGCAACCGACATACCCTGACCCAATGATCCTGAGGCGATTCGCACTCCAGGTAAATGATCGTGAGTGGTTGGATGTCCCTGCAAACGCGTGTTCAGTTTCCGGAACGTTGCGAGTTCTTTCACTTCGAAATATCCGTTCCGTGCAAGTGTGCTGTAGAACACGGGAGAAATATGTCCGTTCGAGAGGAAGAAAATATCGTCTCCTTTTCCGTCCATATTCCAGTTCTTCGGATCGTGTTTCATGATTTCTCCGTAGAGCGCTACGAAAAATTCTGTGCACCCCAATGATCCGCCCGGGTGACCGGAATTCACCGCGTGAACCATTCGCAGAATATCTCTTCGAACCTGCGTGCAGGTATTTTTCAATTCTTCCGTTGTCGCCATATTCAATTTTGTAGTAGGAGAATCTGTAAGTTTTTCCAAGGCAAGGGGCTGTTTTTATTATCAAATCTGCATTTCAGCACATTTACACACCGATTTGGCGTCAAAAGTAACTCATACAGCTCCGGAAGAATTCCAAGTTGAAAACTATGACCGTATGTTGAAAACTAGGATTCCCATGTTACATTTGCCACCGAAAAATTTTTCCCCGATCAAGTAATTTTGCAACCCGAGGAGAAATTGACCTTCGAAAAGGAATTTAAGACTAGATCATGTCGTTAAAGTGCGGAATTGTTGGATTGCCAAACGTCGGAAAATCGACGCTATTTAACTGTTTATCAAATGCTAAGGCTCAGGCTGCGAACTTCCCGTTCTGCACAATTGAGCCTAACATCGGTGTGATTACTGTGCCCGATGAGCGACTGAATAAGCTCGCAGAACTGGTTAATCCGGAGCGGATTCTCCCGACTACTGTGGAAATCGTTGACATTGCCGGATTGGTAGCAGGTGCGAGTAAAGGTGAAGGCCTTGGGAACAAATTTTTGGCGAATATCCGCGAAACTGACGCAATTCTGCACGTTTTGCGTTGTTTTGAGGATCCGAACGTAGTTCACGTGAGCGGAAAAGTAAATCCGGTGAGCGATAAGGAAGTTATCGACCTGGAGCTGCAACTGAAAGATCTGGAGTCGGTCGAGCAGCGAATGAAGCGCATCGAGAAGATGGCGAAGACCGGTGCAGACAAAGAATCGAAGAAAACGTACGACATACTTTCACTCATTCACGCGAACCTGCTGAAAGGAATGTCAGCACGCACAGTGAATATTTCAAAGGATGATTTAGTGTTCATTGCAGATCTGCACTTGCTCACCATCAAGCCGGTGATGTATGTGTGCAACGTTGATGAAGCTTCAGTGAAGACTGGAAATAAATTCACGGAAGCAGTGATAGAAGCTGTGAAGGATGAAAACGCAGAAGTGATCATTATCACTGCGGCGATGGAAGCAGAAATTGCAGCGCTCGAGAGTTATGAGGATCGTAAAACATTCCTCGCGGATATCGGTCTTGAAGAACCTGGTGTGAATAAACTTATTCATGCTGCGTATCGTTTGCTGAATCTGCAGACGTATTTCACTGCAGGAGTGAAAGAAGTGCGTGCGTGGACTATTAATGTTGGAATGACCGCACCGCAATCGGCTGGTGTTATTCACACCGATTTTGAAAAAGGATTTATCAAAGCAGAAGTAATCAGTTACAACGACTTTATGAATTTCAAATCAGAAGCCGCTTGTCGCGATAACGGAAAAGTCCGCATTGAAGGAAAAGAATATGTAGTTGCAGACGGAGATGTAATGCATTTCCGCTTTAACGTGTAGTGATGCAGGAGCTGGGATATATTTTATTCTTCCTGGCGTACTGGTTTGTGATTCCGTATTTGCTCGGAACATTGTTCTTTAAACGATTGGCGAAAAAGTGGAGATGGTTGGTGAGCGGAAACAAAGGAGTGCGGATTATGTCGTACCTCGTTTTTCTGCTCTGTGCATTGGTGGGATGGTGCATTGAGATGCTCGTTTTCACCGGAGTAAAAATGATGTTATAGATTTTTCAATATGGCAAAGTCAAATTATACAGAAGACAGTATTAAGTCACTCGACTGGAAAGACCATATCCGTTTACGTCCCGGAATGTATATCGGGAAATTGGGCGATGGTTCTTCACCGGATGACGGAATTTATATTCTGCTCAAAGAGGTGGTCGACAATTGCATCGATGAGTTTGTGATGGGCAATGGTAAACGCGTCGACATTACAATTCGTGATGGTGTAGTTTCTGTTCGCGAT
>CAYUTR010000322.1:0-5865 GCA_964447465.1 uncultured Chryseobacterium sp. | reverse complement strand
CTTTGCTCCCGATACCGCTGTAAACGGACAAACCATTTTCTATCAATTCGAATATCCGAATGATGTAGACATCATGCCGCAACAAGCCGCGTACATCGAATCGTTTGTCGACAGTTTTGAAACTGCATTGGCCGGGCCAAATTTCCGGGACACCGCTGTTGGATATCCGCATTACATCGATGTGAATTCGTTTGTAGATTATTTTCTGTTGAATGAAATTTCCCGCAACGTAGACGGTTATCGTCTCAGCACCTATCTCTACAAACAAAAAGATAGTCAGGGAGGTAAACTCGTTATCGGTCCGTGTTGGGATTACGATATTGCATGGGGCAATGCAAATTATTGTCTCGGCAACGACCCAACAGGCTGGGCAATTGATTTTGCAGAACCATGCAGCGGCGATTACTGGCAGATTCCATTCTGGTGGGATCGTTTGTTTCAGGATACTGCGTTTCAGAACAAAGTGAAATGTCGTTGGGAAGAATTGAAAATGACTGCGCTGTCGGTTTCGTATCTACATAGCTTCTGTGATTCCATGGAAACATATCTCACAGAAGGTACAGGAAGAAATTTTATTACGTGGCCGATTCTTGGAACATACGTATGGCCGAATCCAGGTCCGTTGCCTACAACTTATCCCGGCGAAATTCAGGAACTGAAAAACTGGATCACGTTGCGTCATGCGTGGATGAACGCTAACATGCCGGGCAACTTGAACGGCTGTAATCCTACTTCCACAAGTGATCAACCACAGTCGCAACTTACGGGAAGTGCGTATCCGAATCCGTTCACGAATGAAATTAATTTCTCCATCTATCTCCCGAAACCGGATGTGATTACTGTCACCATTTACAATTCACTCGGACAAGAAGTGATGTTGCCGGTTATGACACAAGGAATTTCCGGAACAAACACCGTACAGATTGCAATGCCTGCTGATTTACCGGAAGGTGTTTACATGATGCGTGTGCAGAGCGGAGAAAATGTGTGGACACAGTCGTTGATCAAATCACAACAATAATAAAGACAGCTCAACCGCGATGGCGCAATAAAAGTGCGACCGTCGTTGCGAATGCCGGCTTTCGCCGGTTGAAGCAACCCCATGAGGCGGTCCTTCATTTAGAAGAAACTAATGCGTAAAACCGAATCACTTTTATGAGAACACTGTTTCTTGCTACTTTACTTGCCACTGCTGCCGCTTGCTCCGCACAAACGTATACTGCAACTCCAAATGCACCAATCAACGACAACGCCACAACAGAATACAATCTTGTTGTAAGCGGACTTACTCCGGCAACGATCGACACATTGAATTTCGGAATGGAAACCGTGTGCATTAATCTCACGCACACATGGGATTCGGATCTGAACATTTACATCATCGCTCCTGATGGAACAACAGCCGCGCTTGTTTTGGGCATGGGCGGATCAGATGATAATTACACCAATACGTGTTTCAATCCTTTTGCCGCGCAGTCGATCACAGCGGGAACTGCACCGTTCACGGGAACGTTTCGACCCATGGGAGAAATCGGTCGCGTGAATAATAATCAGAACGGAAACGGAACATGGAAGTTGCGAATTGTTGATACGTATCCTGCTGATAACGGAACATTGATGTCATTTAGCGTTACGTTCGGAAATAATCCCGCACCGTACACACCTTTCGTTAGTTCCAATCTTCCGATTGTAGTAATCAACACGAATAATCAGACAATTCCTGATGATCCGCAGATTATGGCCGACATGGGAATCATCTACAATGGTGCGGCCGTACGCAACTACATGACAGATCCGTTCAATCATTACAATGGAAAAGCAGGAATTGAAGTACGCGGAAATTATTCGGCGGGTCTTCCTCAAAAACCGTATCGCTTCGAAACGTGGGACATCAATGGAAATTCGATCAATGTTCCACTGCTTGGAATGCCTTCTGAGAATGATTGGTGTTTGCTTGCAACGTACAACGACAAATCGTTTTGCAGAAACATTCTCGCGAATAATCTTTTCGAATCAATGGGGCATTATGCTCCGCGATCTGTATTCGTTGAAGTAATGCTCAATGGGGAATACCAGGGAATCTACCAGCTTTGCGAAACCATCAAGCGTGATGACAACCGTGTGGACATTGCGAAACTTGAACCGACAGAAACTACGGGTCGCGATTTGACTGGCGGTTATATTCTGAAAACAGATTATTGGGACGCGAATAACTCCTGGCTGTTGAGTTACTCGCCGATTGACCATCCTGGCTTTCAGATCCATCTCGTGTATAATTATCCGGCGCCGGATGTAATTGTACCTCAGCAAAAAACCTACATCCAGGGATTCATATACGACATGGAAACGGCTTTGTACGGTCCGAATTTCACTGACACTGTGAACGGATACAGCAAGTACATGAGCACACGTTCCTTCATGGATTATTTTTTCGTGAATGAGCTGGCGAGAAATACAGACGGTTTCAAAAAGAGCTGTTACTTCTACAAGGAGAAAGATGATTCGGCGGGCAACATCGGAAAACTGAAAGCGGGTCCCGTTTGGGATTTTGACTGGGCATGGAAAAACATCTGGGATTGTTCCATCTTCCAGGCAACTGATGGTTCTGGTTGGTCGCATCACATCAACGATTGCAGTCCCGATATTTACGGAACAGGTTGGTACATTCGCATGTTCCAGGATTCTGCTTTTGCGGATGAAGTAAATTGTCGCTGGCAGGAATTGCGCGGAACCATTCTCGACACCGCATATCTCTTCCATTACATCGATTCAGTTTCAACATGGATGAACGAATCGCAACAACGCCACTATGCATACTGGGGACACATGGGTGCTGCAACAGGAACTCCGGAAGTAGATGCACCACGTCAATCGTACCAGGAAGAGATTGACGCGCTCAAAGCATGGATTGTTCTTCGTCTCGACTGGATGGATGCAAACATGTTTGGCAACCCGAACAATTGTAATCTAACGTCTGTTGCGGAAAATAATTCAGCGAGTACTTCAACGCCATATCCGAATCCATTCTCGAATGAAATCAATTTCTCTGTGTACATGAATGCGCCTGAACAGATTGACGTTCGCGTTTACGATGCATTCGGTAGAGAAGTGATTACTCCGCTTGCAGTCAACGGAACATCCGGAGCCAATTATGTGAATGTACAATTGCCAACAGATCTCGCCGCAGGAATGTACCAGATGGAAATTCAGTGTGGAGATCGCGTTTGGAGAAAGTCGATTGTACGAAGCCGGCAGTAGTTCCGTGGGCTGAAGCCACACGGTTATCAATCGCTATGTGACGTTAAATGTGGAGGGGGAATAAAATTGGCGTTGCCAATTTTATTCCCCCTCACCTTACCCCTCTAAATTACACAAGCGATAACCGTGTGGCTTCAGCCCACGGAACTACTGTTTATTATTTCTCTTTGCTCTTCTTCCTGTCGTGCGCCCGCAACCTCGACATGTGCGCAATCTTTCTTACTGGAAGCAGCACCGACATTGTACCCTGAATTCCATTGGCAATCGGTGCATCATCAAATTGAATTTTCTCGATACCCACTGAAACCATACCGAAATCAACTGTGCATCCAAATCCACGCATGATAGACGTCTTAGGTAACATTCGCGCATCTGTCGTTGCATTTTGTTCTGCGAGTCCATTGTCAAACAACGCGTCAAGTGATTGATCCGCGCCCACGAACGTATATTCCGGCGCCCCGTTGAATGTCATTTGTCCGTACTTGTAGTAAACTGTGAATCCATAAAAAGTTGTTCCGAGAATTCTCGTTCGGCCATCATAGTCACTTTTGAATCCACTCTTGGGGTACAACAAGTGCGCGAGATTAAATCCAATTCTTCCACTCAATTCGGTTGCACCCACAGATGAAGTGTAGTTAATCTTCGCTCCATCGTAAGTTGCCGATTCCACCAGCGCATCACTTACACCATTACCAAGTCCTTTCATACCGGTAGTATAGATTCCGTCTATCCGGACCGGACCAGCAACCACTCCAACCTGCCCACCGAGCATTTGTGTTTGTCCGACATTTGCATTCGTGTAAAATTCCAGTACAGGACCTAAACCGATGTAACCATCAATGCGCCGGAATTGGTAGCTGTATGCTTTCGTTTCTGATGTTACCGTCCCGCGGATCGTGTGTGTTGACACGTAACCGTAAACCGGATCAATATGAGTTGTCCACGTTTCTCCTGTGTAATGAAAAGTTGTTTCTGTGTATGTGCCACTTCCTTTACGTATGCGTGGAGCAAGAACTTCCCATCCGTTATCAAAACCAATTGTGAGTGTTGGAGTGATCACCAAACCTCGTCCCATGTTAAAACGTTTTTCATCCGGTTTGAATAAAGGCTCTACGCTGCCGAGAATGTCTACATCACACGACGCGAGCAAATAAACGGATGACGCGCGAAATATTAATCCGGGTGAAAGGTGCATACCTAACGACATCGGATAATTAAATCCTCTGACGATTGTGTCGTACGGTATATGCGCAAACGTAATTCCAAAATCAATTTTTGGTTTGAGCGCCATTGTGCCCAAAGCCATTTTTCCGGGTTTGGTTGTCGGTGCCGAAAAGCGCATTCCCCAATTGAACATGAATCCCCTTCCGATGTGCCCAGTGCTGTCGAGATTTTTATCTGCAGTTCTGCCCCACTGCACCTGCATGAAAAACAATCCGCTCTTCAGTGATAAACCCTGCCAATAGCCCAATGCTTCCTGATCTTTACCAATGAACATTGGTTTGGAAACACTCGCGCCGAGATAGCTGATTGTTTTGTGCGCACCAAGGTCAAGTTCCTTTTGCGCGTGCGCATTGTTACTCAATAGTAAAATCAGCAGAATGAAGGTTATGTATCGCATGAGCCAAAACTACCTCTATGGTTTCATTGACCCAATACGGCAAATGGCGTATACTGTTAACACTGCCAGTTAATTGCGGGCGATAAATGGCTTCCTCAGACTACCACTGCAAATCGGTATGAGGGATAAATCGAACACATCAGCATTCTACAGATTTTCGACACCGCGCGATAAATCGAACCCATCAGGATTCTTCAACTATTCGACACCGCGCGATAAATCGCGCGGCGCTTTCGTGCTTATTTAAGAGGAGAAAACACGACCGACTACGTCGGTCGTGAACAATGGCTGTAGCCGTTTGCAAACGTTTACAAATACTTACAAACGACTATAAACGTTTGTCACCCGACTAATTCCTGTAATGCGACTAATCTTTGCAGAAAAAGTCAAATGAGCAGATCATTAAGTAAAATATGGTTGCACGTAGTTTTCGCAACAAAAAATCGCGCGCCATTCATTCTCAAGGAAAAAGAAGAAATCATTTATAAGCTCATTTCCGATCAGCTTATTAAAATGGAATGCCCGATCATGTCCATTTGCTATTTGCATCCAACTATAAATTGGCACCAGTAGATATCGTCAAACAGGTAAAGGGCGCAACATCGTACTACATCAACAAGTCCGCTATACTTCCTCAGAAATTCGATTGGCAGGATAGTTTCAGAGTATTCAGTGTAAGTCCCTCAATGGTTGGAAGATCGAAGGCGTATGTTGACAATCAAAAGCGACATCACTCCAAACGCACTCATCAACAGGAATGCATTGAATTCTTCAAAAATTATACCGCATCAGAAGATGAAAGTGCGAGCGAAGAAATCTTTTAGCTCACGGGCGCAGCCCGTGCATTCCATTATAAAAAGCAAGTTAAGCGCCGCGCGATTTATCGCGCGGTAGGAGAAATTCTGCGCACTTAATGGGAGGCTGCAACTAATTCTTCAGTTTGTGCTCTGCCGTATTCATCACTTCCGTCTGCCTCCGTATCGAAG
>CAYUTR010000321.1:0-5869 GCA_964447465.1 uncultured Chryseobacterium sp. | reverse complement strand
ATCTGTCTACGTCCGGAATTACAAGGTCAAGTGTTGCCATCATCGCAACGAGATCTCCAATCTTCGAACCACGTGCCATGTGTGCAAGTGCAGAAAGATTGCTGAAACCGGGAGAGCGGAATTTGCAACGATACGGTGTTGATCCGCCATCGCTCACGAGCAGTACACCAAGTTCTCCGCGTGCAGTTTCCACTTTCGAATAGAATTCTCCTTTCGGAAGCTTGATCACCGCTTTGGTTTTGCCAACGATTTCGCCTTCCGGAATGTTATCAATGAGCTGCTCGATGATGGAGAAGCTTTCTTTCATTTCTTCGATTCGTACGAGATAACGTGCCCAGCAATCGCTGCCTTCGGAAAGAATTTCTTTGAACTGTACGCGATCATACGCATCGTATGGATACAGCTTGCGGATATCGCAGCTCACACCAGATGCACGCGCAACAGGTCCGCTGGTTCCCCAGGAAATTGCATCTGCACGTGAAAGCATTCCCACTCCTTCAGTGCGCTCACGGAAAATTACGTTGCCGGTGAGTAGCTGATCATATTCCGGAAGATTCTCACGAAAAACTTTTACGAGTTCTTTCGTCTTCGCAACAAAGTTCGGATGAATATCTGTCATCAGACCGCCGGGAATGATGAAGCTCTGAGTCAAACGCGCACCGCAGGATTCCTCCATGATGTCGTTGATCATTTCACGCTCACGGAATGCGTAGAAGAAAGGAGTAACTGCACCGAGATCGAGTCCCATACATCCCCACCACAAAGCGTGTGATGCAAGACGTGTAAGCTCTGATAAGATTGTACGTATCACTTTCGCGCGCTCCGGAACTTCCACTTGTAATCCAGCTTCAACAGCAAGCGCACAAGCCTGATTGTTCATGTGAGCAGAGAGATAATCCATGCGGCTCGTCGAGAAAATGAACTGACGGTACGAAAGATTCTCGCACATTTTCTCAATAGAGCGATGAATATATCCGAGGTGAGGCTGAACTTGTTTTACTGTTTCACCATCGAGCCACACTTTGAGGTGCAATACGCCGTGTGTCGACGGGTGCTGCGGTCCGATGTTGATGACGAATTCGCCATCTTCTGTAATATGATCCGGTTCTAATAGATTCTGCATCAGAGTTCGATCATATTAGCGTCTACGTAGTTCTTCCGTAATGGGAAGCCCGGCCATTCTTCGTCTAAGAAGATGCGGCGAAGATCAGGATGATTATAGAATTTCACTCCGAACAGATCCCACACTTCACGCTCGTGAAAGTTTGCGGTCTGCCACAATCCTGTAACCGAATCAATCGCAGGAAGGTTCACATCTTCGATCTTCGATTTGATCACCAGCTCGTGGTGAAAATCAACCGATCGCATGTGATAGAACATGGTGAAATGCGTTTTGTAATCAACGCACGTGAGACAAAACAAGTAATCGAATGAAAGTGCCGGATCGTTTTTCAGTTTTGTCATTACTGAAATCAGATTCGCTTTGTCGACATTTCCATTGAGGAATTGTCCGCCTTCCTCGAATGTGATTAATGGTGCGGAGTCATCCTGAGCCTCTCGACCAGGCTCGAGACTGGCTCCGCCGAAGGATGCTGAAAGTGAGGCTTGAAGTTCTTCCCGCGTCATAGAGCAATTTTCGGCTTACGGAAATAAGGTTCCTGCTTGATTTTTTCCTGGAGCGTAATCATTGCATGCAACAACGCTTCAGGTCGCGGAGGACATCCCGGAATGTAAACATCAACCGGAATTACGTGGTCGACACCTTTTACAACAGAATACGTATTGTAGAAAAACGGTCCGCCTGAAATTGTACAGGCTCCCATTGCAATTACATATTTCGGATCGGCCATCTGATCGTACAAACGTTTCAGCACCGGTGCCATTTTCATCACGATTGTTCCTGCAACGATAATCAGATCGGCCTGACGTGGAGTTGCGCGTGCAACTTCGAAACCAAATCGCGACCAATCGTGTTTTGCAGAAGCAGCCGACATCATTTCGATAGCGCAGCAGCTCGTACCAAATACAAGTGGCCATAGTGAGTTCGCACGTGCCCAGTTGATTGCATCATCGAGCTTCGTTACAAGAATTCCACCATCTGCCGTCGGATCAACAGTTCCGGGGAACGGCTCTCCCATTTTCTTCTCATCTATTTTCATCTCAGCCCTCCTTTTCCTTTTAATGAAACTGCAAGAGAAATGGATGGCAGTACGCCGCGTCTCCATTTTTCTCCGCGCCTCCGCGATACTACATCCACTTCAACGCTCCTTTCTTATATGCGTAAAGCAGTCCCATGAAAAGTATGAACATGAATACGATTATCTCAATCAACGCCACCATTCCGGCCGACTTCACCGCAGTTGCCCACGGATACAGGAACACAAGTTCCACGTCGAAAATCAGAAATATGAGCGCAAAGAGGTAGTAACCAACGTTAAACTGAATCCACGAAGTTCCCGTAGTTGGAATTCCGCACTCGTATGCTTCTCCCTTCACCACGTTCTTCGACGACTTTGCGAGCACTTTTGACAGGAGAATTCCTCCTCCGGCAAAAGCCAGTCCGCAAATGATAAGCATGATTAATGCCCCTGAATTCATACTATAAAGATACGGTTGATTTTGACGGGTAAATATCAGGATTTTACTGAGAATGCAATGCTAGTCAGCAGGAAATAATAGACACGTTTTGCACAATGGAAGTGGCTGAAAGTTAACCCGAAGCGTTTCCAAATATGAAAAGAACTATGAAATATGATCCCTTAGATTGCTATTTTGCAGTCATGACATTATCGCAAGTCAATGGACGCTGAATCCAAGGAATATTATCTGGCAGGAAATCTCAACGCTCTTGCATGGGAAGTTAGCAGCAAAGGAATGAGTTTTGAAAACAGTAATTCAGTTTTCGAATTTTACATCCTCAATGTTAACGTAGCCGCAGGTATTCTTTACTGGTCACCATTAAGCAAGAATCCGATTGCGAAAGGAGCTGCCCCAATTATTTTTAAGTTGCTCAAAAAACATCTGTATGCGTGTAATATTCAGGATCACACCGATCTAGAACAACTTTACTCTCTGCGTTGCAAGTACTACTCCGGCAAATTGAAAACCGGAATTAATGACTTCGATTCCTTCTCAAGAATTTACGACCACACTGTTTCGTTTCCTTTGACAGTTCATTCGCAGCAATCAATGGATTTACGAGGAATACATTTATTCACATCTCAACTAGAAGAACACCTGAACCTGTATACAGATGCAGTAGAGGATGCGATTCTGGCTATCATCGAAGACTAGTCATCGTGAAAGAACAATCAAATCACCATATAATGTGATTTATTACCTCTGCTACAAAATTCACCCTATTAAATTTCATTAAATCACACTATACTGTGATTTAATTTGCGCAATTGGTTCCAATGATCTATATTTGTATAACCAAATCACACTATAATGTTAGTGAGTTATATAGGCTCTGCCATCCGTGAGCGAAGAAAGGCCCTGAATATTACACAGCCGCACTTATCCGAACTGGCAGGAATAAGCACCAATACGCTTTACAAACTGGAACGCGGACAAGGAAATCCATCACTCGATGTAATCGAAAAAATAGTGAATGTTTTGGGAATGGAAATACTAGTGAACGTCAAGAAAACCGCAGAATAAATGAGAGCGCTGGAGGTATATCGCAATGGAGTTTTAGCAGGTGTTCTGAAAGAACTCAACCGTGGTCATTATGTATTTCGGTACGACGACCGGTATTTTGTAGACAACACTCAAGCGGCGATCAGTCTTACGCTTCCCAAATCGCACCAGGAATACAACAGCAAGGCCTTGTTTCCATTTTTCAGTAACCTGATTGCCGAAGGTGAAAACAAGAAGCTGCAAAGCCGGCTGCTAAAAATTGACGAAGATGATCAGTTCGGACTATTAATGATGACTGCAACAACTGATACAATCGGTAGCGTTACGGTTAAAGTAATGAGTGAAAAATGAGCTTACCACTAGTGAAATATTGTCCCGGAACACTGGCTGCTGGTTACGAAACGTACAGCCCTTCTTTCGTTCGTAAAATGTACGGAGGGAAGTCGGTGAGTCATGTACTTGACATGAATTCTCCGTCGAAAGATGAAAATACGATGGAAGATTTTCTTGAGAACGTAAAAAGAATTTCTCTGTCGGGATTCCAGTCAAAGTATAGCGTGCTTCTTGAGAAGAAAAAACTGCGGCTCTCGCATGAAGGAGAACCGGGAACGTACATTCTGAAACCCGTTCCATCTTCGCTGAAAAAACGATCGGAAGTTCCCGCGAATGAACATCTCACGATGCAGATCGCCCGGCAGGTATATGGAATACCGACAGCGGAAAATGGTCTCGTATTTTTTAAAGACGGAGAACCCGCGTATATCACCAAACGGTTTGATGTACGGGATTCAGTAACCGGAATAAAATGGGGACAAGAAGATTTTGCATCGTTGGCAGGCAAGACTACCATGAATTCGGGTGATAAATATCGATATAGCTACGAAGAGGCGGCAGCGTTGTTACGTCATTATGTCCCGGCGTGGAGAGTGGAAATTGAAAAATATTTTTCACTCGTTGTTTTCAATTTTCTGTTTTCAAACGGAGATGCGCACCTGAAAAACTTCTCATTGCTTGAGTCGTCGAAAGGAGATTACCTGCTGAGTCCTGTGTATGATCTGATCAACACAAAACTGCACGTTGATGATTCTGATTTCGCTTTAGACAAAGGGTTGTTCGCTGATGGATTCAAAAGCGGGAAATACAAGTTGAATGGCCATCCAGCAAAAGCGGACTTTCTCGAATTTGGAAGGAGAATCGGAGTGACTGAAAATAGGGTTGAAAAACTGCTGGACCCATTCCTGGAAAAGCAGCCTTTTGTAGAAACTTTGGTTGAACGATCGTTTCTTACAGCTTCCAACAAAAGAGGCTATCTGATGATGTACGGCAGGAAGCGGAATTTCCTCTTGAAGTAACTTTGTGTGCCTTTCTGACCTCGAGACTTAGTGGCAAAATGTCGACCACGAATTATTGCCACGAAGACAGGAAGAATTGAAGTTTCACGAAGAACGAAACTGTTCATTGGGATATCTTGGGCTGATCACTTCAACCATCTGTACACGTTCGGGTATAATTGTAGCACTTACCGCCAATTCTATACCCGATCATGTATACTTTTTGCATTTAGGACACATTCATCACCTTCCCCTACCCTTCAGGACTAAATAGCTATTTCCTCCGACGATTCCCCCAATCCGGAACATCGATATTGTGTCAATTCTTTGGTTAAACCCCACCTGTTTTGCATCTTTGTAAGATTATCCATTGACCAAAAACCGCTGAAATAATGGCAATTAAGATTACTGATGAGTGCATCAACTGTGGAGCGTGCGAACCGGAGTGTCCAAATGGGGCAATTTTTGAGCCGAATGCAGAGTGGAATTTCGCCTATAACACCACTGTAAAAGGCTCGTTCACGTCGAAGTCCGGGATTTCCGGAGATGCTGAACAGTCGCACGATGCCGTTTCCGCCGACTTTTATTACATCGTTACTGATAAATGCACAGAATGCGTAGGCTTTCACGATGAGCCACAGTGCGCTTCTGTTTGCCCTGTAGATTGCTGCGTTCCGGATCCCGATCATGTGGAAACACCGGAAGAATTGACCGCGAAGAAAGATGCTTTACACGTTTGATATCACCAATAAATAATCATGGACACAATTGAGAAGAAGGCGGACAAAACCGTTGAGGTTAAGCACGCGGAAAATGTAGTTGTACGTTTCTCCGGAGATTCCGGGGATGGTATGCAACTTACGGGTTCACAGTTTACAGACACGTCTGCATTCTTT
>CAYUTR010000320.1:0-5878 GCA_964447465.1 uncultured Chryseobacterium sp. | reverse complement strand
ATTGATAAATATTCATACGAAGTGAGTGACAGAAAAGGAAAGATACTGGCAACTTATTCGGCAGATAAGCTAACCGATCCATCATCTTCGAAAATGGATTACGAATCGGGATGGGTGCAGCTTGATAACGGTGGACATAAACTCGTGTTGGTGGATGTAACACCAATGATTCCTGCCGATTTCAAATCAACTGATCTGAAAGATCACGACTGGACGAAACGTGTTGTGGAGGTTTATGATGGTAAATCTTTCATGGAACCGAAAGTTCCGAAAGAGACGATATATAATTCACGCGTGCTTGAGCCTGGAGATTTACTTCCGGCAAAAGTCGGCACTGATGAACAGGTGTATGCTCTGATCAGTGTACCAGCTGATGAAAAGCTGACCAATGATTATTTCATCGAGCGCTTTAAAGAGATTTATTTCGAATAATGCATCGTGGCTGGCAGATCATACTTTTAACCTTTGGAGTTTTCGTTGCACTGAGTACTTCATGCGGCGATGATCCTGAGGTTGAAAGTGCGATTGCAGCAGATCCCTGGCTCAATCATCACGATTCTGCTCACTACGTAGGAATGGATCAATGCCGTTCCTGCCACGAAGAAATTTACCAGACATTTATTGAAACCGGCATGGGTCAATCGTTCGATCATGCCACGGAATCAAAAAGTGTTGGTCATTTCGGAAAAGATGCGCTCGTGTACGACAAGAGCAAAGACTTCTGGTACGAGAGTTACTTCAGGGATTCCGCGATGTACATCCATGAGTTCCGTCTCGAAGGAAAAGACACAACGTATTCTCGCGTCGAAAAAGTCGATTACATCGTTGGTTCCGGTCAGCATACGAATTCACACTTGTACATGGTGAACGGATTCATTTTCCAGATGCCGATGACATTCTATGCGCAGAAAGGTGAATGGGATTTACCTCCGGGATTCGAAGGCGGTTACAATTCACGTTTCTCACGCAAGATCGGTTTGGAATGCATGAGCTGTCACAATTCGCTGCCTGAATTTGTAGTTGGTTCTGAGAACAAATACGAATCTCTTCCCAACGGAATTGGTTGCGAACGTTGCCACGGCCCGGGATCTATTCACCTGAAGGCACAACTCGCCGGAAATAAAGTAGACACATCGCGCTATATCGATTACACGATTGTAAATCCAGGAAAGCTTTCACCTGAATTACAATTCGATGTTTGTCAGCGTTGTCACCTGCAGGGAAATGCAGTGCTGAAGCCCGGAAAATCTTTTTTCGATTTCCGCCCAGGGATGGAATTGAACACGGTCATGACCATCTTCATGCCGAAGTACGAAGGAGCAGAAGACCAATTCATTATGGCTTCGCATGCAGAGCGATTGAAAATGAGTCCTTGCTTTCTTGTGACAGAAGTGAATCGCGCGACGACTGATTCACTTCGTCCGTACAAGGGTGCGATGACGTGTGTGACCTGTCACGATCCGCACGTGACTGTAAAAACTACCGGCGATGAGGTATTCAATTCGAAGTGTACCGGTTGTCACGAAGGAGGAAGAAGCAAGCTCGTCCACTGCACGGAGGAGCCAGAGAAGATCGCTGCTGAAAACAACAACTGCGTAACATGTCACATGCCCAGTACGGGTTCAATTGATATTCCGCACGTTACAGTACACGATCATTACATCCGTCGTAATGCAAGAGCAGAACTGGCGCAAAATCCTGCCGATAGCATCGCGAAGTTTCTTGGCTTGTATGCTGTGAATGAAAAAAATCCCGCGCCGGAAATTATCGCGAAAGCATATCTGCAGCACTTTGAGAAGTTCGATCACGATCGTCAGTTGTTGGATTCGGCGCTGAAATATCTTCCTTCAAGTTCACCGGCTGAATCGAAAAAGAATTTTTCCTCACTCGTGCATTACCACTTTCTGCAGGGCGACTACAATTCTCTGAAGTCATATGTCGTTAGTATTAATGGAAAGTGGATTATGGACACATTGCTGGTACATCAATCATTCGACAACGAAGACGCGTGGACGGCTTATCGGATTGGAGAAGCGTTCTTCAATAGCGGTGATGCAGCAGGAGCGGAGTTGTACTATAGCAAATCAGTCGCGCTCGCACCGTATATTCCGGATTTCAGAGCGAAGTACGCTTTGGCATTGGCATCAGGTCAGAAAAATGCAGAAGCGAAAACGCAATACGAAGAGGTCCTGAAGCAATATCCGATGTATGTTTCGGCGTTAAGCAGTTTAGGATACTTGTGGCTGAGCACCGGAAACGATGCGGTGGCAGAAAAAATGTATACAGATGCTCTGAAATACGACCCGGATGATCAAACTGCGCTCATGAATACCGCAGGACTATATAGTTTCAGGAAGGATTACGCGGAAGCATTGCGCTATGTGAATATTGTTTTGGCGAAGAATCCTGCAGATATTCGCGCAACGCAAGCCCGCACGCAGTTGCAGCAGATGATTCGCAATCCTTAGTTGGTGGCGTGCAAGCACGCCTTTGCCACAGATGCGCTGATTACGCAGATGTCGCAAATTGTTTTTTAGTTTGGCAAAATAATTAATCTGTAAATCTGCGTAATCTGCGTAATCTGCGCATCTGTGGCTAAAGCGCCCTTGGGCGCAACTCGAGTGAGAAATGAAGAAGTGGAAGAAAATAACGTTGATTGCAATGCTGATACTCAGTGTACCGGCAGGGTTTGGTGCGTGGTGGTTCTACAAGGTCTACTTCAAACCCGGAACACATCTCGGCGATGAGAAAGGAATTTTCTACGTGCACACCGGAACAACTTACGATCAACTCGTTGATGGTCTCGAAGCGGATCACATCATCGATAGCCGGAAAGATTTCGAGTTCACAGCTCGACTGAAGAAGTTTGAGAACCCAAAACCGGGTCGTTATCGCATCCGTGAAGGAATGACGTATCGCGAGCTCATCAACATGTTCGCTGCGGGACTGCAGGAGCCGGTGATGATGACGTTCAACACTGTGCGCACGAAGCAGGATCTCGCGCGACAGGTTGGAAGATATCTCGAAACCGATTCGCTTGAGATCGTGACTTTGCTCGAAGACGAATCGTTCGCAGCGAAATACGGATTCACGGATGAAACTTTTCTAACGATGTTCATTCCGGATACGTATGAATTCTACTGGAACACTTCTGCGGAAGAATTCTTCACGCGAATGGCAGACGAGTACAAGAAATTTTGGGACGACGATCGCAAGAAGAAGGCAGAAGCGGTTGGCCTCACGCAAAGTGAAGTTTCTATTCTTGCATCAATCGTCGAGTCAGAACAACGCACGCATGTCGAAGAGCGCATGATCATCGCCGGCTTATATCTCAATCGTCTTGAGCAGGGAATGCGGTTGGAATCTGATCCTACAGTGATTTACGCGATCGGTGATTTCACGATCAACCGTGTTTTATCTGCTGATCTTAAATACCAGTCGCCGTACAATACGTATCTGCACACGGGCTTACCTCCGGGACCGATTTTGCTTCCTGAGAAAGCGAGCATTGATGCGGTTCTCGATCACGACGATAATAACTACATCTTCATGTGCGCGGAGTACGGAACGGGTTTACACAGTTTCACTGCAGATTACTCGCAGCATTGCAGGAATGCGGATCGGTTTAGAGCGGCGTTAGATAAGGCGGGGATAAAGAAGTAGTTTCTCATTCATTTTCCCCTTCGCCACCGCGGGATAAACCCACACGGCTGGCGAAGATTCTATATGGTAAACGGTATTTTCATTTAGGAAAAAGGAAAAAATGCAACTTGATTCACAAATTTCTTCAGCCGCGCGGGTTTATCCCGCGGGGGAAGAAATTAGAGTGGCGTTGGATAAAGCCGGAATCAAGAAGCAGTTCAACGTTCAATTGCTCTTGAACCGATCGAAAGTCTGCCAGTATTTGTCCTTGAACACATCAAACTTAATGTCCAGTGAACCGCTGAACTGACGTGAAATTTGATCCGCGACTAAGGCTGGATTTCGAAATTCTTTGCAAGCGAAATAGGTAATGCGTGAATTGTCTCCCGTTTCACGCCCTACATTGATATAACCCTGCTCGTCTTTTAGCTGAGCCATTATAGCATCTTCAAACTGATTCAGTTTTTGGTAAGTACTGTCATCCGGGAGCCCATTGTTTTTCTTCCCGTCATATCCCAACTCAATTTGTAAAATCCATGGATGCGAAGCAACAGCGTCCCAATGGATAGCATCTGAATTTATAACGGCAATAAATGGATTACCGTTGGGAAGTTCTGCTTCGAATGTTGCATGTCCATCCTCATCCGTATTTCTTCTAACGCCAGAATATTTTTCGACAAATTCTTTCTCTCGCCACATCAGAAAGTCCTTCAATTTTTCAATTGGAATCAATTCAGATTGCGCAGACGATGGACCTACAACCCGAAGATTATCAACTGTCGTTATAAAATGTAGTTCACCCAGATAGTTGTCCAGGAATATGCAGGTGCCGCTAAAGAACAGATCATGCTTTTTGTTGTCGTATTGTTTATGCACGACGCAGATTTCAATAAAGTCCGGTTTATTTTCTACAATTACGGGGAAGAAGGAAAGAGTATCGCTTCCGAAATTAAACCCACCCATTTCAATGCCCACACTTGTAATATCTAATTCCCTTTTGAGCGCGAGAAATGTCCATCCCAGGATCGGTGGTGCGGCCTTCACGAGTTCCTCGCAGAAAACTACATTCTTTACAATTCCATCTGGCGTAATGATCAGCTCAAGCGTACCGTCTTTTTCCCTTCCTGCCAGGAATGAAAAACCTTCACGTAATTCATTCAGTTTATTGCCAACGGGGACGATAAAATTTTCCTGAATGCTTTGATTTGTTCTGATGGATTCTGCGAATTTATTTTGGTTCTGAGCAAACCATTCCCAAAACTCCTGGTTGGAAGTAATTTTTTTTCCTGAACCTCCGAATATGTTTTTTAGAAAACTCATGGCTGTAAATTATACTCCGAATTTAATAGTTCATCGTGGAATATGAATTAAATCAGCGAAAATTCTCGCAATGAGCTCACTTCACCACGAAATCAAAGTGCTTCCTGCCTTCCATGTATCCTTCCAGCCGGTCACCAATTTTCACTGGCCCAACTCCAGCTGGTGTGCCTGTATAGATCAGATCGCCCATGCGAAGTGTCACGAATGTGGAGATATGCGCTATCAACGCATCAAACGAAAAAATCAGATCGTTGGTGTTGCCTTTCTGAACGGTCACACCATTCACATCAAGGTGAAATGCAATTGCACTTTTGTTGTTCAGCGAATCTATCGCCACAAAATCACCAATGGGAGCAGAGCTGTCAAATGCTTTTGCTTTTTCCCAGGGTAATCCTTTTTTCTTGCACTCGGCCTGGATATCACGCGCTGTGAAATCTATTCCCAAACCGACTTCAGTATAGTACCGATTTGCGAACTGCTCTTCAATGTGTTTTCCTACTTTAGAAATCTTCAGCACCACTTCAATTTCGTGATGAAGATCTTTCGTAAAGGGCGGATAGAAAAACGCAGAATTGTCTTTCAGCAACGCAGTATCCGGCTTCATGAAGACCACCGGCTCTTCCGGCACCGGAGAATTCATCTCTTTCGCGTGTTCGCTGTAATTACGTCCTATGCAAATTATTTTCATGAGTAATTTCTTCTGTTTGTTGCATTCGACTCCACTTGTTCGTCAACCTTCGGCTACGCTCAGTTTGACAAACGCTCTCGACTCACTGTCCTTGTCAGACTGAGCGTAGTCGAAGGCGGACAAAGCGGAACCGTGGTAAAGCAAGCCGCAATTATTTCTTCCTCATCTCGAGACGAATCTTCGTAATCACCTTCTTGGTATACAACGGAAAATCCCCAACCATCATCC
>CAYUTR010000319.1:0-5921 GCA_964447465.1 uncultured Chryseobacterium sp. | reverse complement strand
TTCGGACCGGTACGCTCTACAAACATTTCCATGCCTTGTGCGGTGTACGAATAATTGAAACCGATCGAAGCCGCTTCCATATAAATGAGCTGGGTGCTGAAATCGTGTGTGTACTCCGGTTTCAGAGTTGGATTCCCGATCATGTACGAAAGCGAATCAATGTACATGATGAATGGATCAAGGTCGTCGAAATCCGGACGCTCCAGGCTCCAGGAATAATCCAGTTCATACTCGAGATCTTCAATGATCGTGTACGTCAACTGCGCCATCGGAAAGACGTTCAGGTAAGTCGTGTCAATCATTTGTTGATCATACGTCAACGATTTTCCATCAGTCGCGCTGAATTCTCCACGCAAGCCTGCAGTGATGAACCACTTTTCAGTTTCGTAAGTGCCCTGCACATACGCAGCTGCTGTTTGTTCGCGATACGTAAATGAATTCAGAATAGTTGAATCATCGACCCATTCACTTCCACTCAAACGCTGCATACGCACTTCACTGGCGTTGATGATCATTGTGTACTTCGCTCCGGTTTCAAGCCGCCACGCGCTATCCAGGTACTTCGTCCAGCTGAACTGTGCAACACCGAAACGGATTGTACTCAGCGAGTTGTTCCGAAGATCATCTGACATACTCTGAGCAGGTGTTGCTACATTCTGAGAAATGTTTCCGAGACGACGACTGTGGTAATCGGTGAATGATGCGGATCCATAAATTTCACTTCCAAGTGAGTCAAGTTGTCTTGTGTAACCAAGCGTCACCTGTTCATCATAATTCTTGTTCTCATCTTCACGCGTGGTGGTGATCAGCGTTTCCATCGAGTCGGCCGTAATAATATTCGTATTGCGAATCGTTTTGTAATTCTTCGTGAGACTGAAACTGGTTGAAAGATCCCAATGACTCAATGAGTCGGGACGAAACTGAAAAGTTAATCCGGGATAAGTAGCCGGGCGAATTCTTCTCTCTTCAGCAATTACATTGTACATGTGATACTGAACGCTGTCTTCCACAAACGTGCGGTCGTAAAGTGTGTTCTCCCAGCGATTGCCAACCTGTAGTCCTGTTCGGCCGGTGATGGTCCACTTATTTTTTCTCCAGTATCCGCTAATGCCTGTATAACCGAACACAGGAGTTTTTATAGTTGCATCGTTGAACAGATCAGTGTAAGAAACCTGCTGGAACAAATCGAGATTGTATCCTTCCATTGCACCTTTCTTAGTGACGATGTTTACTACTGCCCTACCCTGTGCATCATAACTCGCAGGTGGATTTTTTATAATCTCAACCCGCGCAATTGTCACGGAAGGAATTGATCGCAGCATCTCAGCAGGAATACGCTGACCATCGAGATATAAAGTAGCCGTTCCTTTTCCAAACACAGTTACGTTTCCATCTGTGCCGATTGTAAGTCCGGGAGTATTTTCCAGAACTTCATAAGCAGTTCCTGCTACACTCAGGCTGGAATTCTCAACATCAACGCTGAGTTTACTTCCTTCGTTTTTCACAACCGGAGCCATTGCCAGAATCTGTACTTCACTGAGACTGGATGTACGCAGAAAAAGAGAATCGCAGTCGATCGTATCTTTTTCACCTTTGATCAACGTGTACCATCTTGTATCGAAACCCATGGCGTTCACTTTCATCACCACAGAATCTTTGATCGTAACTTTCAGGGAGAATTTCCCTTCTATTATTACATCACCTGTGATGAAAGTCGTATCGGGAAAAGAATACATGACCACATTTCCGGAATAGATTGCCGCAGAATTCTGATCGACAACAGTTCCGTGTACGACGATTTCCTGGGCAGAAATCCTCTGAGAGAAAAGGACAAATAACAATAAAGCCAGTCCTGAAGAGCTACTCATGATCATATAACGGTGAAATTAAGGAAAGTTGCTTTCGGTGATCAAATAAAATTACTTTCGCAACCAGACTACCCAGTCACAATCCGGATTCTCACTTCGAGTTACAGGTCGTTGCAAGCCATTAGTCAGAAGCAGCACTTTGTTACCAACCGACGTTTTTAATTCGTTCACGTGAACTGAGCCGTCATTGTTTAGATCTGCATAACCCTCCTTCAATCCAGACAACACCGAATAGGTGAAAACTCCATTCTTCCAATCTCGACCCTCAAATGCAAACTCCGTCCCGGCTGAAGCGGAGATAAATGTGGCTCCATTGGATCTAGTCATGTTGGAGAAAATTGATTGCATCAGTTCAAATGAATGAGATGAAGTGTACGCCGGTGTATCATCAACCTGTACCCCTCTCAACCCTACTGCGCGGATATTGGAGTCGCGATGGTGTTCATTAAAATTATTTAATCCGTTGTAAACATCCTTGTCTATTGCACCACTGTGACAGGCATCCATTAAAACCAGTTTTTTTCGTGCGGGAATACTATCAAGCAGCCATTCTATTTCAGTGAAGGAAATTCCGCGTCGTTCCGGTTTAAGAAAATCTATATCCCATGTTCCAAAATAGAATTGACCCAGCGCGTTCGTAATTCCGTGACCGCTGAACGAAAGAATAATTTCATCGTCGACATTGGTATGACTGAGCACATTTTTCTTCAGTTTAACAATATTCTCACGGGTGACACTATCGTTTAGCAAAAGATAAACTTCCGTGTCTTTGTCATTACTCAGAAATGCTGTAGACAGATCGGTAGCGTCTTTAACCGCATAAAAAAGGTTATTCGTTGAGTCCTTGTAGTCCGAAACCCCAATACCGATGTAGTATCGTTTGTGTTTAGTCTTCACTAATGGTGCATAGGTGGTGTATAAGGTTCGGCGCAGCGACTCGGCAGCACGGTTATTAATACAGGATATTTTGATAACATTATCTCCTTCAGAAAGCACAAGCGGTACCTTAACACTAACCGATTTCATTCGAAGATCACTCACATCTAAACCCGATGTACCGTAAACCGGAACACCATTGACGGTTACAATAATTCTGGAAATCCAAGTGCGGGAATCAGTTTCTTTTGCGTTCAGATCCAGAACAAGTTCCCGTTGCGTTGTGACCCCCGTTATCGCCGCGGAATTGAGTAGGCTGATTTCAGGCACGTGGTAATCCTGACTGAACATTAACGTATCGATATTCAGGTTGCGCAAGCGCTTTAGGTAAGCGTTACGGTATAATGAAATAAGAGTTGTGTCCTGATTACCAATTGCTGCCAGAACTTTATCTGGTCGGTTATATTGGACATCCCACTGATCAAATTCAAATATTCTACTATTATGTTTCCATGACAACGACCGTGCAGCATCAGGGGAACATAGGTACTCACCTGACGGCAACAGCCAGACATAGTTACCATTCTCCATTACAACCAACCTGAATTTTTCCGTTTCGTTCAGGAGATCATATGTTAGGTATTCACCATTGTTAAATGTTGTGATAGTATTATCGATCCAATCGGAATGCAATACCCGACCTTTGAAAGCGAAATCAGTCTGCTTCTGACCGTTTGCCGTACTAACTACAACAACGGTATCATTTCCATAATCAAACCATATCTCGCTTTCAGTAAAATTGAATTTGTAGTCTTCCAGATAATAGCCAAAGCCTTCATCACGATAAAAGAATGCTGGACTCTTTACAACTTCTTTTCCCGATTCAACGTCGAAAATCCGTAATGTATCTACCCGTTCTCCGGTTCTATCATGAACGATCACAAATTTACCTCCAGGACTAAATTCAGCTGAAGCTTTGTAACTGGTGTAAATATCTTCAGTCAACCTGCGGATTATTCTACCAGTTTGTGCATCCCACAAAATAACTTCGTAACCCCTGCCGTACGATACAATCGTTCGGCCGTCTTTACTCATATCTGCTCCTTCAATTGCAGTAACGTGTGCGTTGATTTCACTTTTCTTTTTTCCTGCTTTCCAATCCCATTGTTCAATTCTACCATCTCTGCCATTCCGTTCGTTGGAAATGATGAGCATCGTTTTTCCATCTGCCTCAAAAGCAGAATGCGCAAATTCCCGCTCTTCGTCATTGATCTCGATCTTGTTCTCAACGCTCCAGGATGTAGTATTCCATATCCAAACAGAGTGATAATAGGTGACACACAGATATCTACTATCATCACTGAACGAAAAGTTTCGGGGTATTAAATCGGTAGACAATGTTGTCACCATCTTCCCTGAAACACCATCCCACACCCGGACTTCATCATTGTATCCGGCAAATTTTGCATGATGCATACCGACCAGCATCTTAGAATCGGGGCTGAACTCCCACTTCCGTACCTGATCAGTAAAATTCAATTTGTTGAAACCTGCAGTCCTTAAATCGTAAATCGCGGCAGAGTCGTCGTTGTCGACCACTAATAGTTGCAATCCGCTTGGTGCGACAACACACTCCCTGGTGGCGTCCTGTCCCTTAATCTCTCTGAGAAATCGACCCGTAAAAACATCCCAGATCTGCACGCCATCCGCTACTCGGTTCAGTTGGCTAAATATTCTGCAATCAGAACTGTAAGCGCTCGGAATAGAATACGACACCACAAGTTCGGGGTGAGGATAAAATGATTTAAATGCACTTAAAAGTGTTCCGTCTGTTGCACTCCATATTTCTTCTCCTTTTTCAGAAAGAACAACAATCGCTCTTCCGTCCGAAGAAAAATTAGTTTTCAGTATATCATTCGCGTCAAGAGAACTATTCATAACAAACAAAACATTGCCGTTGATCACCTCAGATAATTCAGCGCTGCCACGTGAAACCGACAGCACCTTGCTGCCGTCAGCATTGAAAGTGCAGTATCCTTTCACTTCACGAATTAAGGTTCCCTTCGCAACATCCCATATTTTACCGGCTCCGGTAATCAGATACTTGCTATTCGATGAAAACTCAACACGCGATGCAGCTGTGCTATTGTTTAGCAGGAACAACAACTTCCCCGAATCTGAATCCCAGATCCGAACTAAGGGATCTCCACTTCCATAAGCTGCTGCGATATAATTTCCATCCGGACTGAATGCCGCATCGCACAACCCGTCGTAGTAGCCCGAATACTTTGTTGTCGTATCGGGCAAACGCAAAACAAATGTGGTATCTACAACACTCCACAACTCCAGATCACCTGAGTGACCACTCCCAGTTAACACTTTGGTAGCATCAAAATTGAATCGGGCATAATCCAACCACATTTTAGTGGAGATGTGACGCAGAGGCTGCCCGCTTCCTGCATCCCAGATGAATGCGCCATCCCATCCCGCTGTCAGAATCAGTTTGTCATTCTTACTGAATTCCACGGACTTAATCTTATCATGATGCCCGATCAGGGTTAATGTCTTTTTACCCGTATTAACATCCCAAACAATCGCATTGTGGTCCCGGGCACCTGTTACCAATCTGCTTCCTTCACTATTTATTGCGATGCATTCGATGCGGTCCGTATGACCGTTGGGTAAAACCAGTTCCGGTTGACCATTAACGGTCACTCCCGCGCCAACAAGTTGTCCTAATACATTTCCAAATAAGAGCAGTGTTGACGTTATTGCCATAATCAAACAATATACGGATCAATCGCCACAGGGACAGGTGTATTTGCATTGTAAAAAATAGTAACCGGAACTTACAATACCATCTGTGCTTATTTCATAAAACGCGGCCCTCTTGCAGAATTAAGTATCTTTCGAAATGCGTCATCCAAAAGGACTTCCTTACCTGTTTTTTGCTGAAATGTGGGAACGTTTCGGCTACTATCTCATGATAGGAATGTTTGTGTTATACCTCGAAGAATCTCCGGCTAAGGGTGGATTTGGAATGGCCACGAAAGATTCCGCTGATGTGTACGGAACTTTTATTGCACTCGTATTCCTCACTCCGTTCCTTGGCGGATTACTTGCCGACCGGATCATGGGTTATCGTCTCAGCATTACGATTGGCGGATTGCTCATGGG
>CAYUTR010000318.1:0-5942 GCA_964447465.1 uncultured Chryseobacterium sp. | reverse complement strand
TTATCAATATTGAAAATCACGATACAATCGGTTTGCTCACACTTGACCAGGATGGTGCAATGGCAGGCGCATGTACAACCAGCGGGCTCGCATGGAAAATGCACGGACGTGTGGGTGATTCACCGATCATCGGAGCAGGATTATTTGTAGATGGAGATGTTGGAGCCGCAACGTGTACCGGTTTGGGTGAAACAGTTCTTCGCACACTTGCATCGCATGTTGCTGTGGAAGAAATGCGTCGAGGCGCAACACCGCAGGAAGCATGTGAAGAAGCAATCACGCGTATCGCAAAAAAGAACGCGAACTACAAAGATTTCCAGGTTGGAATTCTTGCCATCAATCTGAAAGGAGAACATGGCGCGTATGGATTGGCGAAAGGATTTAATTATGCGCTTTATCAGGACAACAAGAACACGTTGTTTGATGCGGACTCTTATATCAAGTAATCAAATTCTTTTCTTAGTGAAACTTGAAGACTTAGGGCCTTTGTGGCACTAAGCTCTTGCCACTAAGACACAAGGACACAAAGTTGCACAAAGTACACTTCAATTATGGGTGATGTCGTTGCAGGAATAGACATAGGCGGTACAAACACCGAAATAGGAATCGTTGATAAAGACGGAAACATTCTGTTCGCGGAAACAATTTCCACAACTGGATTTTCTACCGTGGAAGCGTACGTGCACACCATCGGAATTGTCCTGAAGAAAGGTGAGGCGAAATGCGCTCAGCAAATTGGTGCGATCGGCATTGGTGCTCCAAGTGCGAATTACTTTTCCGGTTGTATTGAACACGCACCGAACATGCCGTGGAAAGGAATTATTCCATTGGCAGAATTGATCACGAAAGAAACAGGCAAACGCGCGTTTATCACCAATGATGCGAACGCTGCTGCTCTCGGTGAAATGATTTTTGGTGCAGCGAAATTTGTGAAAGACTTTGTGCTTGTAACCCTTGGAACCGGTCTCGGTAGTGGGTTCGTCGTAAACAATGAAGTCATTTATGGTCACGATGGATTTGCAGGTGAACTGGGTCATGTGATCATTGAAGAAAATGGTCGCTTGTGCGGATGCACGAGAAAAGGATGTCTGGAAACATATGTTTCTGCGACCGGTGTTGTCTGGAGCGCTCACGATGCAATGCGTGCCGGTAAAAAGATTCAAGGCATCAGCAGCATGGAAGGAGTGACTGCTAAAGCCGTTGCCGATGCAGCAGATGCAGGAGATGAAACTGCCAAAGCAATCATCGATGAAACAGCGCGCAAACTTGGATTGGCACTCGCGAATCTGGTGTGCATCACGAGTCCGTCACACATTTATCTCTATGGAGGCGTAGCACGTTCGGGTGAAACAATTCTTAAGCCGACGCAAAAATATTACGACGAATATGTGTTGCGCAACTACGCCGGCAAAGTGAAAATTGAATTGTCGGCATTGCCAGAAAATGCAGCGGTGTTAGGTGCAGCCGCGTTGGCGTGGAAGGAGATTTCATGATTTTGTCACTTCGAGCGCATCCCGATAGCTATCGGGATGCGCTCGAACTGACAGCCACTAATCCGAATCCCAACAGGTCGTCTTGCCAAATGTTCACCATCAGCACATTAGCCGATTAGCAAATTAGCCCATTGGTTTCTAACTTTGGATATACCATAAAACACAAACCCATGAAAAAGCTATTTGTAATCTGCGCAATTCTCGTTTCAACTTCCGCCTTCATCTCTTCCTGCGGAAAAAGTGAAGCAAAAACTGCTTATCAGTGTCCGATGAAGTGCGAAGGTGCTGCAGTAACGTACGACAAGCCGGGCGAATGTCCGATGTGTACAATGGCGCTTGAGGAAATCAAATAAGCTCGCCCATGCGGCGCATCATCAAAGGCATTCTTCACCGCACGTGGAAACCCTACGTGCAGTGGTATCTTAAATCTCCGCGTAATTACCGCTGGGGTGATATCCGCATTACAGTACAGCCCGAAGTTTTTCATCCCGGATTTTTCTTCAGTACAGCTTTGCTACTTCGCTATTTACGCAACCTTCCATTGCACGAAAAGAAAATAATTGAAGTCGGTTCGGGAAGTGGACTCATCAGTTTGTTCTGTGCGAAACAGGGAGCTGATGTTTGCGCCTGTGACATCAATCCTGCGGCAGTGGAAAACACGAAAGCAAACGCACAATCGAACAAACGGAACTTTCCGGTTTATCTTTCGAACCTGTTCAGTGAAGTACCGAAGAATCATTTCGATTACATTCTGGTGAATCCGCCATACTACAAAAAGAAACCACAGAACATTGCCGATCATGCATGGTTCTGCGGGGAGAACCTTGAATACTTTGATTCACTATTCAACCAGGCAGGCACGTACTCTTCTCCGAAATCAGAAATGCTCATGGTGCTTTCTGACGAATGCGATATCAGCGGAATAAAATCTACGGCGCAGAAACACGGATGGAACTGCATCGAACGTGTAGAGAAACTTGTGCGCTGGGAAAAGAACTATATTCTTTCATTCATCAACACTAAACCAGTTGCTGCATGAAGCACGTTTCCGCTGAACCGTCATCTTTACCCGAGCTAAGCAACAACGCACAGTGTGTTTTGCATACACTGATGTATTTCGATGTGTTCCGTCATCCGTTAACACTCGACGAGCTGCATAAATATTGTCAATGGCAGAACTGCTCTCTGTCGGATACAGCAACCGCTATTGAAGAACTACAATCGCTTAACGTTATCTGCAATCGCGATGGGTTTTACTACATCTGCGGTTCAGAAAAACACATTGATCTGCGTCGCGAACGGAATATCCGCGCTCTAACCTATTCTAAAAAAGCAGAGAAGTGGTCGCGCTTTATTTCCGGATTCCCATTTGTGCGTACGGTCTGCATCAGTGGTTCACTTTCCAAAGGAACCATGGATAAAGATGGTGATATCGATTATTTCATCATCACTGAACCAAACCGCCTTTGGGTTGCACGGACATTCCTGATCATGTTCAAGAAGTTGTTCCTGCTGAATTCAAAGAAATATTTCTGCGTAAATTATTTCATTGATACGGCTCATCTCGCGATACAGGATCGGAATCTATTTACGGCTACGGAAATTGTATTCGCGAAACCCATGCGCGATGTAGAATCGTTTCAGCAGTTTCTTTCCGAGAATAAATGGGCAAAAATATTTTATCCGAATGCCGACCTACATTCTGCAAATATTCCGGAAACAAAAACAGGATGGCTGAAGCGTTTCGCTGAGAAAATACTGAAAGGCAACTTTGGTGAATGGCTCGATGACAAATTCTTTCGGATTACGTTGCGTCGTTGGAGGAAGAAGTTTCCGCATTTACGCGAAGATCATTTTGAAGTTGATTTCCGTTCGCGCAAGCATGTTTCCAAGCATCATCCACAGGGGTTTCAGAGGGTTGTGTTGACGAAATTGGAAGTGAAACGCCTCGAGTTGCAGGAGAAATATGGAGTTGTGATCCGTCCACATGTTATGGAATGGACGAAAAGTGAATCCTAATTTCTTTACCGCGGGATAAACCCACGCGGCTAAAGAAATTGATCTTCAAAACAAGGTTTTCATCCCGTATCTTTAACCAGTGAAAATCCTCTTCTCACACTCCTACTTTATGCGCTTCGATCCGAAACAATGGTCGATCGGTCAGCCTTATCCTCCGCTGGGTACGATACTGGCAGCTGCTGTCTTACGCGAAGCCGGCCACGAAGTAGAACTCTTCGATTCCCAGTTTTCAGAATCAGCAGAAGAGGTAATTCCACATCTTGAGAAATTCAACCCAGATATTTTCGTGGTGTACGATGATGGGTTCAACTACCTCACGAAAATGTGTCTCACGAATATGCGTGAAGCTGCATTCCGTATGCAGGATATTGCGAAACGGAGAGGTTGTACGGTCATCACCAACAGCAGTGATTCTACAGATCACTTTGAAAAATATCTGGATCATCATGCAGATGTTGTGATTAAAGGTGAAGCAGAAATGGCCTTGCTTGAACTGGTGACGCAGTTGGCGAACGGGACGCTCGATCCCAACGTGGTGAACGGCGTTGTGTGGCGTGAATATGGCGTGACCAAAGAAACCACGAAGCGCAACGTGATGAAGGAACTCGATTCCCTTCCGATGGCAGCGTGGGATCTGGTAGATATGGATCGCTATCGCGCTATTTGGATTGAACACAACGGTTACTTCGGCTTAAATGTTGCAACAACACGCGGTTGTCCCTTCAAATGCAACTGGTGCGCGAAACCTATTTACGGCAACCGTTACAATTCCCGTTCACCTGAAAATGTGGTGAAGGAACTTGTGCATCTGAAAGAGAAATACAAGTACGACTACATCTGGTTCTGCGATGATATTTTTGGATTGACTCCTGGATGGGTGGAACAATTTTCCACTCTGGTGAAGGAAGCGAAACTGAAACTGAGATATAAAATTCAGTCGCGTGCCGATCTTCTGGTTCAGGAAAATTATATTGCAGCATTGGCCGCTTCCGGGTGCGATTGCGTATGGATGGGCGCGGAAAGCGGTTCACAGAAAATTCTCGATGCGATGGATAAAGGAACTACCATCGATGAAATCCGAAAATCGAATGCGCTTCTGAAAAAGCACGGAATCAAAACAGCATTTTTCCTGCAGTTCGGATATCCCGGAGAAACGAGTGAGGACATCGATAAGACTATTGAATTGCTGAACGAATGTTTGCCCGACGATATCGGAATTTCGGTTTCGTATCCGCTTCCGGGCACTGCGTTTTACGATAAAGTGAAATCGGAGTTGATAGAAAAGCAGAACTGGTCCGATTCCGATGATCTCGCATTGATGTTCCGCAATACTTATTCACCGGAATTCTATAAGCAGTTACACCGCTTCGTGCACAAACACTATCGCAGAAAGCAAGGCGTAGAAAGTCTGAAGAATCTTTTCTCCAAGCCGCACAAACTGAAGTCCGCAGATTTACGTCGCGCCACATCACTCGCCTATTATGTTCCAACAGTATGGATGGAACGCAAGAAACTCAACAAACTTCGTGATGCAGGAAATTGAGAGAGCTTTTTCAGGGGCGGCAGGCAAATACGATGAACAGTTTACGAATACTTCCATCGGGCGACTTCAGCGCAACCGCGTATGGAATTACCTGAACAAGAATATTTCTTCGACTGATCATCCGCGTGTGCTCGAACTCAACTGCGGCACAGGAGAAGATGCGAAGTGGCTTGCCTCAAAAGGATTCAGGGTGGTTGCAACAGATCTTTCTCCTCAGATGGTTGAAGCTGCGAAACAGAAAAACTCCGGATCCAACTCAATCACGTTTCAGGTTTGTTCATTCTCACAGATTGTCGATCGTTTTGCGCCGGGATCATTTGATTTTGTGTTCTCCAATTTCGGCGGACTGAATTGCATCAGTGAACAGGAAATCCGCTTGCTCACGGAACAGATTTCGCTCTTGTTACGTCCCAATGGAAGATTCATTGCTGTTGTGATGAGCGATAACTGTGCGATGGAGCGCTGGTATTTCCGCCGCAAGAAAATGTACGATCAGGCCAACCGCAGGAATAATCCTACTGGCGCAACAACAACGATTGAAGGCGAAACATTTACCACGTGGTACTACAGTCCGGATCAATTCACGAAAATGGTTTCGAATGTTTTCACCGTGAAAGCACAGAAGGCAGTTGGCTGGACGATTCCTCCTTCCTACACGCAAAAATATTTTATCAATAAACCGCTGCTGCTCAAAGCGCTGAATGTGTTGGAGAATACATTTGGAAATATTCCTGCGATGGCCCGGAAAGCAGATCATTTCCTTATTGATCTCGTCAAGAAATAAACCGGAATGCCTGCGGCGCTCTACACGGCGAACGGCGTAAAAAAAGGACGTACTAAACCCACGCGGCACGGCGGATCGCTAAAGCGATCTAGTACTGAACTCA
>CAYUTR010000317.1:0-5977 GCA_964447465.1 uncultured Chryseobacterium sp. | reverse complement strand
TGTTCGATCACGTTAAGTTCCACGAACCGACGCGCACGCTGTTCCTCATCTGCGATTGCATCCAGTTCTGTGTGATGGTATCGGTAAACATCTTTGATGTGCCGGAGCCAGTTATCAATCAAACCATATTGCTTATTGCCCATTGCAGCAAGAACACCTCCGCAGCCATAATGTCCACATACAACAATGTGTTTTACTTTCAGGACGTCGACTGCATAGGACAATACACTGAGCATGTTCATGTCGCTGTGAACAACCATGTTCGCAATATTGCGGTGAACAAAAATTTCACCGGGCCGTGTACCTGTAATCTGATTTGTTGGAACGCGGCTGTCGGAGCAACCGATCCAGAGGTATTCAGGGTTTTGTTCTTTTGAAAGCTGATTAAAAAAATCAGGGTTCGCGTATTTTTGTAAAGTAACCCAGGCCCGGTTATTTTCCAGGAGCTGTTTATATGAATTTTCCATTGTGTTCATGACGTTCTAAGAGCTTTAGTGTCCACCGGCAGCTATGTACTCGGGGATATTTTTGAGCTCAAGTGAAATATTTTTGTCAACAGCACCATGCTGTTTGAAATTGTAAATGATCTCAAGCACATCGTAATCAATATTTACTGAACCTGTTCCGTCGAGCACCACTACCGAATCTTCAGGAAGTTCGTCGAACATCAACTGAATACTTGCTTTGTTGAGGAACGTAACTTCTTCCGAAAATTTGATGACAATAACTTCACCTTGGTGCACGTCTTTCTTGTGAAAGAAATAGGACGTCCGGTAGTTCCGACGCAGAATGTAAAAAACAGCAACCACCATACCGATCCCGATTCCCTTTAGAAGATCTGTAAACAGTATCGCAAGGACTGTGATGATGAATGGCATGAATTGTTCCCACCCGATCTTGTACATATCGCGGAACAACGAAACTTTCGCGAGCTTATAGCCTACCATTAACAATACAGCGGCGAGACAAGCCAACGGAATTTTGTTGAGGAAAGCCGGAATGAGTAATGCACAGCCTAACAACAATATTCCATGTGTAATTGCAGCCAGTTTTGTTTTACCACCTGAGTTTATGTTCGCAGAGCTTCGGACGATTACTTGTGTAACCGGAATTCCACCTATCAATCCTGAAACCATGTTTCCTGCACCTTGTGCAAGCAACTCACGGTTGGTTGGCGTATTACGTTTATCGGGATCAAGTTTGTCGGTTGCTTCAACGCATAACAAAGTTTCGAGACTCGCTACAATAGCAATCGTTACTGCGGTGATGTAAACTTTCGGGTTGTTCAGCGCACTCCAGTCGGGGAACGTGAAGAACCCTGCAATCTCTGAAGGATTCTTTGCAACAGGAAGTACGACCAGGTGTTCACCGTTCAAGGCAATTTCGGGCGCGAACAACGTGTAGAGATAATTAATCAGCACACCAAGAACAACGACAATCAGAGCACCCGGCACAAATTTGAACAACGCAATTTTCTTCATGAAAGGTCTGTCGAACAAGATCAGGAAGCCCAGCGAAATCACGCTGATAATTACCGCTCCGGTACTGTTATAGCGCAAAGCGTAGTAGATTTCCGTGAACGTGTTGTGTTTGTCTTTCTGCATGAATCCTTCATCACCAATCTGGTCTTTATCGAATCCTAACGCGTGAGGAATTTGTTTCAGGATCAGAATCAAACCAATTGCAGCCAGCATTCCTTTGATGACAGAAGAAGGAAAATAGTATCCGATGATTCCGGCGCGAACCAATCCGAGAATAATCTGGATTGCACCTGCCAACACTACTGTTACGAGAAAGATCCGGAAACCAGCTGCTATTCTCAGCGATTCCATTTGCGTTGTATATTGTTCGAGACCCATGCTGAGCTTCGCGGCTTCTTCAGGGAATTTAGCCGGATCAATATTCATTGCAGCAAACTCCGGAGTAAACGAAACGATGGCTGCGAGTACGATTGTTGTTAAACCCGCTGCCGGACCGCTAACACCAAGCGAAGAACCACTGATCAGACCTGTCACAATTCCACCAACTACTCCTGCGATAATTCCCGCGAAAAGCGGAGCACCTGATGCCAGTGCAATACCAAGACACAATGGAAGTGCAACAAGGAATACTACAAGTCCTGCTGGTAAATCGTTCTTCAGTGAACTCAGCGATAAGCCGGAGTTTTTCTTTTTCGTACTCATAAAAATTTCAGTGATTAGCGTCATTGCGCAGCCCGAAGCCGCAAGAATGACTGATGTGATTGATAAACCCGCACGCTCAGAAAAAGCACACGGCGACAGGTCAGCTTATTGCCGTCCTATCAGGATTAAGCGAACTCGGGAGGCGGAGAGTGGTCTTCCGGATAGTAACCGGAATCCCGTAAAATCCCATTCATTGCCTCGAGTGAGGGACCGGAATGGTGACCTGCTAAAAAAGCATCTTCTGCGAGGACAGACTCTTTAAGATCTTCCTTGCACTTCTCTTCTTTCTCCTTGGTATCTTCTTTTTCTTTGGTATCGGTTTCATCTTCCATAGCAATGAATGACTGCTCCTGGCCCAGAACACCGCCCAGCAATTCAGGCAAGCCACTGAAGTTGACGAAGATCAAAAAGAATAAGAATGACGAAAGATTCCGCATTGAAGGGCAAAGATAAAAGTTTTTAGGGTTTTACGGGTACATACATGCTTCCCAAAATTTGCTTCCCTCCGAATTGGAAGTATTGGGTATATTGCAGGATAACCAAAAAAACAGAAACGATGTTGTACGGAGCACTTATCGGACTTGTTGTGGCCCTCGTTGGCTACGGAATCAAGGCGATGAACGACAAGAAAAACAAAAATCAGTAGGCCCCTTCGACTACGCTCAGGATTCAGTTTGGCAGACCCGCAGTAGGCAGTCAAAAAAAATAGAAGAGGCATCATTTCGTGCCTCTTTTCTATTTTTTTACCATTAACTCCGATTTCATTGACTGCCTACGGCCCAACTGCACTACTGCCTACTGGTGCAACGGAAATATTTTCTCGTCTAATCCATATCCCTCTTTAAGGCGAAACGAAACGTGCGTGATCGGCATTCCGAGTTTCAGGAATTTCTTTTCGTAAGCCGTCTGAATTTTTCTCAACACGTGATCTTCTTCTTTCACAGTGGTGTAAATGTCGTTGGACGCATGTACTGTTTGATGGCCATCTTCTTTGATCACACGTAATGTGTATTCATGCATCAACATACTATCCGTTTTCAGATTGATGATTCCTCCCGGTTTTAGTAAATGCGCATAACGCTTAAGGAAAATTGGAGCGGTGAGTCGTTTCTTTTCTTTTTCCTTCTGCGGATCGGGAAAGGTGATCCAGATTTCATCCACTTCTCCTGGCGCGAATAAAGCGTTGATGAAATCAATCCGCGTACGAAGAAAAGCGGCGTTACCGAGTTTTTCATTCAGAGCCTGCGTTGCACCAATGTACATGCGCGCACCTTTGATATCGACACCGATGAAATTCTTCTCAGGAAAACGTCGCGCCATACCAACCGTATATTCACCTTTGCCGCAACCGAGTTCGAGTACAATCGGTCGATCGTTCCTGAAGAAATCTTTCGACCAGTTTCCGCGTAGTTGGTGAAATCCATTCGCAAGGTTTCCGAAATGAAACTGCACCACGTGAGGCATGGTTTTCATTTGCGCGAAACGTTCGAGTTTGTTGTATTGTGCCACCGGCGTAAAGATAGTACGCGCACGTTAAAACCTTAAAGGTTTATAAAAAACCTTTAAGGTTTAACCGGTTCGCACTGCTTACTGCGCACTGCGTACTATCTTCGGTGTATGGGCAAACGTATAATAGTAGCACCACTCGATTGGGGATTAGGTCACGCAACACGCGATGTACCGCTGATTCACCACTTGCGTGAAGCCGGGCACGAAGTAATTCTCGTGGCAGATGGTCGCCCTTTCGATTTTCTTTCACGGCGATTTCCGGAATTGAAAATTGTGCGTTGCCCGGGATATGACATCACCTATCCCAAGAGCGATCAATTCATGGTGCATATGGCCAAGAGCGGTCCGCGGATTGCAAAGGCCATGCATGAAGAGAAGAAGGCTGCCGAGCGAATTGCAAAGGAAAATAACGTTGATATTATCATTTCCGATAACCGTTTGAACTTCCGATCGCCGAACACAAAAAACATTTTCATCACGCATCAATTGCGTGTGAAGGCGGGCGCACTCACATTCGCTGCAAGTTTTCTGCACCGTAAGTTTTACGCGAAGTTTGACGAAGTCTGGATTCCGGATCATGCAGGAAAGGATAACATCTCCGGCGATCTTGCTTTCCTGAAACGTCCGAAGAAAAATTACCGTTACATCGGACCACTCACGCGTTTTTCATTGGTGAAAACGAAAATGGATTCTGTTGGAAAGCAATTGCTGTTCATGCTCAGCGGACCGGAACCACAACGCACGATATTCGAGGAACTCGTGATTGCAGAACTGAAGAAGAATCCTGTGCCTGCATTAATTCTTCGTGGACAACCCGGCCAGCCCCACGATTCAGAACCGCTTCCCGGAGTGAGAATGTTGAATCACCTCGATGACGAAAAACTCGCTTCGGAAATCGGGAAATCGTATGCAGTTGTATCGCGCGGTGGCTACAGTACGCTGTGTGATCTCACTGCCGCAAAGAAAAAACTAATATGTGTTCCAACGCCCGGACAAACCGAACAGGAATATTGCGCGGAGTTTCTTTCCGGTAAAAATATGATGGTGGCAATGTCGCAGAAGAAATTCTCGCTGGAGAAAGCACTCAATCAGCTTGACAAAATTGATGCGTTTGATTTTTCCCAGACCTCTTCGCTACAATCAGCGATCAGGACGCTCTAGACAAATTAACCACATAGGCACATAGTAGCATAGCCCTTTGTTTTCTAAGCGTGATGCGCAAGCGCATCCGACATAGATCACAATAGAGACGAGGACCCTATGTGCACTATGACGGACGCCTCAAGGCGTCGCGCTTAACACCCTGCACTTTTCTATCCTTCTATGTGACTATGTGGTTTTTTATTGCAGCACAATTTTTTTCGTTGCAACCTCAGTCGCACCAATGAATTTCATCGTGTAAACACCACCTGCAAGCATAGACATATCCAACTGGTAACTGTAAGAAGTTACGTTGTACGTCGCCACTACTTTTCCGGTGATGTCGAGAACTTCAATCGTCATTTCCGGATTCCATGTTCCGAAATAACTCACGTTCACAATTCCATCTGTTGGATTGGGATACACGTTGAAGTATTGTCCGAACGATGGTGTTTCATGAATACCAACTCCGTTACATCCCCCAGGTGAACTGAAGAGCATCCAACGTGATGTATCCGTGTACAGGAAAGAATGCATTCTTGCTTTCTGTCCGAGTGAGAACATGTTCATGCACGAATCGTGTGAGTAGTCCATGTAATTCTGCACCATGTCGTTCGGATCAAATGTTCCCCAGTATGGATCTTCGTTATTACAGCTGTTGAGCAATACCTGGCAATCACTTTGTGATGCAACATTTGCGTTTGGTGTATCAGCAATTGAATCACTTCCTGTGCAATTCTGATCATCGCCCCAAATATGGAAGAGTCCCATCCAGTGACCAACCTCGTGCGTAGTTGTTCGTCCAAGAAGCGAAGGTGCAGCAACAGTTCCGATGTTTCCGAACGCAGTGTAGGTAACCACTACGCCGTCGGTTTCCATCGCGCCACCGGGGAATTGCGCGTAACCCAATAAGCCGGGAAATAATTCACACACCCAAAGGTTGAGGTATTGATCAGTTGGCCATGCATCTTTACCTCCGAGGGAATCAAACTTTGCATCATCACCAAGCGGGCTGAAATAGCCGAAAACTTGTCCACCCGTAGTAGAAGTGCGTGTGATACCATTGGTTGGATTTCCTGCAGGGTCCAGGGTAGCAAGACAGAATTCGATCTGGATGTCAGCCGCAATTGAATCGAACATTGCAG
>CAYUTR010000316.1:0-6011 GCA_964447465.1 uncultured Chryseobacterium sp. | reverse complement strand
TACTGATATTGATTCGTAACCACTGTCAGCATAGTTGGTGAACCCTGGATTGCTGTACGCTGGAGATAATGAAACACTCCGCGCTTTCCACCCATTTCTTCTCCGCCACCCGCGCGACCTGGTCCGCCGTGTACGAGCATCGGCATTGGAGAACCATGACCTGTACTTTCTTTCGCGCACTCACTGTTGAGTACGAGTATGCGTCCGTGCATATTCGCTGCACCGAGCACATATTCTTTCGCGAGTTTTCCATCGGCAGTAACAATGGATGATACAAGCGATCCTTTACCCATCCGCGCAAGGCGAATTGCATCTTCAGTTGTCTTGTATGGCATCAACGTGCTCACCGGACCAAATGCTTCGATGTTATGGCAATCAGTATTCTTAAATGGATCTTCATTGAGGAAAACGACCGGCGGCATGAATGCACCTTTGTTTTTGTCGGCACCTTTCACTTCGAACTTTTCGAAATCGCCGATGATCATTTTCTGTGTCTTCGAAAGAATTTCTACTTTCTCGCGTACTTCTTTCAACTGAGCGCTTCCTGCAAGAGCACCCATGCGAACACCTTCCACGTTCGGATCGCCAATAACGGTTGACGCCAAACGTTTTCCGAGTGCGATGTGCACATCTTCAATCATATTTTCAGGAACAATGATTCGACGTACTGCAGTACATTTCTGTCCGGCTTTCGTAGTGATTTCACGTACCACTTCCTTGATGAAAATATCAAACTCCGGCATTGCAGGCGTAACGTCTTTTCCGAGGACGCAGCAATTGAGTGAATCGGCTTCCATGTTGAATGGAACAGCTTCTTCATTGAGACGTGGGTGTGCTTTCAACATTCTGCCTGTGGAAGCAGAGCCGGTGAACGTCACAATATCCTGACTGGTTACGTGATCGAGAATTCCATTTGCAGAACCGCAGATGAGTTGTAATGCTCCATCAGGAAGAATCCCTGAAGCGGCAATTTCTTTTACAACGGCTTCCGTGAGAAAAGAAGTTACCGTGGCTGGTTTCACAATTGCCGGAACTCCTGCGAGCCAGTTTACCGCAACTTTTTCCAGCATTCCCCATACAGGAAAATTGAATGCATTGATGTGAATTGCAACCCCTTCTTTCGGCACGCAGATGTGGTGACCGATGAATGTATTTTCTTTCGAAAGACGAATTACATCTCCTTCCACACAAAATGATTCATCCGGGAACTGACGGCGAAGTGATGCATATGCAAACAGATTACCAATTCCACCTTCAATGTCGACCCAGCTGTCTGATTTTGTAGCGCCGGTAGCCCAGGAAATCTTATAGAAAATGTCTTTTTTACTCAGCAGATGTAATGCCAGTGCACGAATCATTCTGCCCCGTTCGTGGAAAGTCATTTTACGCAACTTAGGACCGCCAACAGTACGTGCATAATCGCACATCGCAGCGAAATCCAAACCTTTGCTCGATGCAGTTCCTACCAAATCGCCATTGATCGCATTGTAAAGTTCCTGACCGTTTCCTTCTCCGGCAACCCATTTTCCGAGGGCGTAATTCTGTAGTTTCATAAGTGGTAATTGATTAACCAAAAGTAAGATAAAGCACCACAAATCTACCATTTACCAGAGCGCGATGAGGAATGCGGAATGGGGAATGAGGGATGCGGCAATCGGTGAAAAAATCCAATGAAATTATCTATTCCGCGTACCTCATTCCGCGTTCCTTTTCCCGTTTTTTCTTACTTTTGAGAAACAACGAAAACGACCTTGTCACGCGACAAGGTTTTTCATTCTAAAGTAGCGTATGAATACAAACGAAGTACAACCGGAACAGCAGAACAATCCTGAAGAGGTTACCGAGCAGATTGCTGTTCAGGACGAGCAAGAGCATCATGATGAATTGCATCCCGCAGAAGATTTCAACGGGTTGACAAGAGAAGAGCTTTTTGCTAAACTGAATGATTATTTTAATCAGGCAGATCTCGACACAACCCGCGGCAACGTGCAGAAAGTGAAAGAACTTTTCCGTGAGCACACGAAAGAGGAACTTGAGAAAAAGCGTCGCGAGTGGGAAGCAGCGAAGGAAGACGAGCACGATGTGTTCATGCCTTCTAACGACAAACTCGCTGAACAATTCGAAGAAGTTCTACGCAAATACAATAAGCGCCGTACCGAGCAGAAGCACAATAAGGAAGTTGAGACGCGCAGTAATCTCAAGAAGAAAATTGAGCTGCTCGACGAGCTGAAAGCATTGGCAGAATCGAGTGAAAGCATGAATAAGGCTTTCGATAAACTCCAGAATCTTCAGTCGCGGTGGCGTGAAGTTGGACCTGTTCCTTCGGCAAATGCGAATGAACTGCGTAACAACTGGCAGCATCACCTCGATCGTTTTTTCGATGTGGTGAAAATTTCGCGCGAGTTGCGTGAATTGGATCACAAGAAAAATCACGACCTGAAAGAAGAACTCATTGTGAAAGCAACTGCTTTGGCAAATGAACCTTCGGTGCGGAAATCACTGGATACGCTTCGTGTTTATCACGAGCAGTGGAAAGAAATCGGTCCAGCAGCAAAAGACATAAACGATCAGCTTTGGGAGAAGTTCAAAGCGGCATCTGATGCGATTCACGTTCGCAAACAGGCTTTGCTTGAAGATTCGAAAGTGAAGCAGGTGGAGAATCTTGCTCTGAAAACGGCCTTGGTAGTGAAGTTGGAAGAGGCAGCTGCGAAGGAACACAAGTCGCACCGCGAATGGCAGGAAGCTGGAAATGGAGTAGAAGCGCTGTTCGAAGAATGGAAAAAAATCGGTCACGTACCGAAGGATGACGAAGACAAGACATGGAAGAATTTCCGTGATCTGCGTCTGAAATTTTTCAAAGGACGTGAAGCGTTCTACGGATCGCAGCGCGAAACACATAAGAAACATGTTGATGACAAGCAGGCGTTGATTGCGAAAGCAGAAGCGCTGAAGGATAGCACCGATTGGAAAAATACTCCGATTAAATACCGTCAGCTTCAGGAAGACTGGAAGAAAACAGGTCCGGTTCCGAAGAAGATCGGCGACAAATTGTGGGAGAAATTCCGTGGTGCGGCTGATGCATTTTTCCAGGCAAAAACAAAACACTTCGAAGGTCAGGATGCTGCTTACAAGGCGAACACTGAAGCCCGTGAAGCATTTATCGCTGAGCAGAAAGCGGTTGTGTTGCCAACCGAATTAGCTGAGGCGAAAGCGGTGATTGCGGAACAACAAAAAAAGTGGAGCGAACTTCCTTATGCAGCGCGAGCTGATAAAGATCGTCTTGATAAAGAATGGAAAGCTGTTCAGGATGCAATGTTTGCCCAGCTGAAAGAGCGTGGCGGTGATGAGAATACACTGAAGAAGATGCATTACGATCAGTTGAAATCGTCTGACAAAGGTCGTGAGCAGATTCAGCGCGAACGAATGAATATTCAGGATAAGATCAAGCGTCTTACCGGTGAGATCAATACACTCGAAACAAACCTTGGCTTCTTCGGCAAATCAAAAGGAGCACAGGCTTTGGTTGCAGATTACCAACAGAAAGTCGACAAGGCGCGTGAAGAGATTGATCGTTTGAAAGCGCAGTTGAAGACTATTCCGCGCGGTGAGTAACATTTGTGATTTGGGATTTCTTATTTATGATTTGTATTGACAACCGGTCGGATAAATCGCCAATCTCAATTCTAAAATCAAAAATGTAACATGCCCAACTTAATTCAGATTTCCCAGAGGAAAGTCTCTATCGGGGATAAATACACGATTTCCGTAAATGGGCAACAGGTTCTCAAATGCGCCCGAACCATATTTAAGATTTATCCGCGGTTGACCGTTTCTCCGATTCATGGCGGACCTCCCGTTTTTGAAATTGAACAACGCATAGCAATGTTCTTTCAGGCTGCGTTCGTTTTTACGTTCGGACAGAATCAGTACGAACTGAGTACTGTGTCATGGTGGAACAGACATTTTCAGATTCACATGGGCAAAGATGTGTTCGACATTTATGGTCACCGCGGCAGAAAAGTTTCGATATTTCTGAATGGACGACAAATAGCATGGTTTCAATCCTCAGCAGTTACTTTCTTTTCCGGAGATGAATACAACATTCACGCCGACGCGCAGGTTTCGATTGACTGGTTGATTGCAATTGCGTTAATGTGGGATAGTGCTTTCAATCGTCGCAGCAGGAGTATGATCAATATCAAATTCGGATGGTTGTTCCAGGCGAAGGCATTTGATAAGAGCTGGGTTCCGGCTTAGTTTGATGAGTTCACGGCATCAATTTTCCGTAGGTACGTAAACTTTCTTCACAATAGTTTTATTCAGCTGTGTAATTCGTACAAAGTACACTGCCGAGGGAATAGAGATCTCCAGTTCGTTGGTAGGGTATTCAATTGTACGTATACATCTACCGGTCATGTCGAATATTTCCAATAAGTCTATAACCACATCGGATTCGTTTTCGATGTGTAGTATTCCGTGATTCAGATATAGTTCGACACTACTATTTTCTACGGGCAAACTGTCAGTCTGGGTTGTTATTGACATGCAATAAACAAATCGTGTAAAGGTTGTATCATTAATAGTGATTGGATAATCGAGGACGGTTTGAGGAAATGAATAACGTATTACGGGAGGTGCGGTAACTGCTGGTGAATAAGGAACTGTACTTATTGTCACTGGATATGGATCGCAAAATCCAGATAGCCATGGATCAAAACGCTGGATAATGCTGCCATCAGCAGATTCCCCGATTCCGAATGAAGCATCACCAGGTGCCGGATAAACATCATATAGAAAGTCGCCACCCGCATGGTTAAACTGGCTGCTTCCACTGGAATAGCTAGAGGTGGCCAAACCATTAAAGTCAATTGACATCACAAAATATTCATCATTCCAGGATGTAGCGGTACTGACTTCGCCCACAGCCACGAATGATCCGGAACTTAAGCTCGTATGACTTTCTATACAAAATGGTTGAGAATTGTAGTATCGATTCATCCATAAAAAGTTTCCGGAAGAATCAACCTTCAGCAGGTAACTTGGATCAGATGGACTATTCGCGCATTGAACGTATCCGGAAATTGTAATCTCCTGAAATGGTGATTCTGCAATTGACCATGCCCATGAAGCCAGGCTATCGTCGATATTTTTATACCACTGCAATACAGCGTTAGTGTCGATTTCGAATAAATTTATTTGTTTCACCCCATTTATAATATCATAACCCGCGATCACAAAATTTCCAGTACTTTTTCTCAACATACAAGTTGGAAATCCTGTTGTTGCATTTTGATTGGGATACTGATACGACCAGATAAAATTTCCATATGTATTAAACCTCATCACAAAATTATTTCCGTTGCATCCACCACCGGCTATTGCAAAACCTCCGTTTTCTGAAGGACACAATGCCAGGCCATAATTTGTACTGATGAATGAATTAATGTATTTGGACCAGAGAACAGTTCCGGCAGGATCAAATTTTTTGATGGCATTCAGACCGGTGCCAATGCTGTCGTAAATAATTGACAAAACCACGATGCAGGAGTCGCTGGTCTCGGTTAATTCCATGACATTTTCCAGATGCGGATGCGTGTAATTTTTCAACCACATCACATTGCCTATTGAATCTGTCTTAAAGATGCACCACCCCGCTGGTGAACCCGGCACAGTTTGAACAAATCCGCCATCTGACGTGCGACATGATTGTCGTGCGCCGCCACCGAACGTAGGACTTTTCAAACCTACATTGTAAGTGTCCTGACCCAAACAACTAATGGTCGTTAGGGTAATTAGTACAATCAGGAAGTAATTTCTCAAAAAGGGAGGGTTTTGCCTTAAGCAATTTAGCAAATCCTGATCGAATGTGAAAGAAATCTATGTTTATTCTTCTTCGTCGCTGGTAATCTCATCATCTTCCGGCAGCGGCAATTCCTTCGGAAAATCCTTCTGCGCAATATAAATTCCGGTAACAGGCGACACAATTTTCTTTCCGCCTTTCAGGAAAACGT
>CAYUTR010000315.1:0-6103 GCA_964447465.1 uncultured Chryseobacterium sp. | reverse complement strand
TAGCGTACGGCGTCGCTCCTGCTTTCGGTTTTCATATGAACGGTTATTCGTTCCCGTTTCAGTTGGCCATTGCACTTGCGGCTATTTTTTATGTGTTGCTGGGACTCGATCAGATCCGGCGACTTCTCGTCAAAAAAAATATTTCCGAATACGTTCAGGCGATAGTCATCCTTCTGTTATTCTTCGGAACGAATCTCTACCACTATACATTGGGAGAACCTTCCATGTCGCACGCGTATTCATTTGCGATAGTCGCCTGCTTTCTGAATCAGGCTCACAACATTTTTCACGGACAGAAAAAAAATGCAGTGCTGTGGACTTCACTACTGCTTGCCATCATCATTATGATCAGGCCAGTGAACGGATCCGTAATTTTTGTGTTGCCGTTTATCGCAGGATCGTGGAAAAATTTTACCGACGGAGTCCGTTTCTCTCTGCGGAATTATCAGCGTCTCGGCATTGGTGCTGCTGTACTTGGACTGCTTGTTTTTCTTCAGTTGTTATCCTACAAAACCTGTACAGGGAATTGGTTCGCGTATTCGTACAATGGAGAACGTCTTGATTTTTTACATCCGAATTTCATGAACGTGCTCTTCAGTTGGAGAAAGGGCTGGTTGATTTACACACCAATGATGATCTGCGCAATTGCGGGTGTGTTCTTTCTCCGTTCTCACTTTGAGCGTATTGCATTCATCGGTTATCTGCTGATAAATGTCTGGGTGATTTCCAGCTGGAGCACGTGGGCTTATGGCGGCTCATTGGGTATGCGTCCAATGGTCGACACTTACGCCGTGATGGCCATTCCTCTCGCATTTTTTGTTGCGGCTGTTTGTAAAGGTTGGCGAACGTTACTTGCGGTGCCTGTCCTTGGGTTTTTAGTGATTCTGAATCTGGTGCAGCACTACCAATACACAATTTCGATTTTGCCATACGAGGAGATGACGAAAGAGCGCTATGCAAAAATCTTCATGCACACCAATGACGACTTCAGATTCATCTACGACCCGGGCGTTATGCATGCACATACTCTTCCTGAAAATAGCCGCTTGCTGTCGTCGTGGATCCGCACATTCGAAGAAGCAGATACATCGGATGATATGCACAACAAATGGGGACTTACTTCCGAGAAAAGTTTCAGCGGTAACCATGCCGTCCGGTTGGGAGAAGTTCAGGTCACAACGGGATTGTGCGTGCCGTTCCGCGAGGCGTTCCCGGATTCGCTAGTTGGCAAAACATGGATACGGATTAAAGCCAAAGTTTTCCTTGTTGACGAAAGGTGTGTACAGAAAATGGCCATCTCGTATCGCAGCGCAGGTGTTGAATACAACTGGGAGGCTTATCCGCTATTCTTCAAAACCGATGTTGTGGGTAGCTGGCAGGATTTCGAGCTCTGCGTCAAAATTCCTACTCCTCCCGATCCTGATGGTGAGGCTTGTGTCTTTCTGCTGAATGGCAACGATTCTTCTGTAGCGTATGCCGATGATATGCAGATGGAATTCTACGTGGTGCCCTGAGATATTTTCCGCATAGACCAATCGGGCAATCTCAACGTCAGAACAAGCATTTTTGACCCCGATTTTCCCTAGCAAATTCATGCGAAATTTGTCCCTCAAAAAGTGGGTTTTTCTAATAGAATATTGTCTATTTTTACCTCGCCCGAAAAAAGCCCTGAAACCGCAACATTTCCCAGCACTTCCGCGCTGAATTTTATACCGCTTTTATGACCAATTCCGCACAGGATTATCTCCCGATTGTTTACACACTCATTGTCGCGCTCGGATTTGTTGTAACCACCATGTTTGCTACGCACAAGCTGGGCCCAAAGCGCGACACCAAGAAAAAACTAGAATCATTTGAGTGCGGAATCGAAGTGGAAGGAAACGCCCGCGTACCGTTCTCAGTAAAATATTTCCTCGTAGCCATCCTTTTTGTGCTGTTTGACGTGGAAGTAATTTTCATGTATCCATGGGCAGTGAATTTACGTCATATCGAAGGTCCGGGCGGGCAAGAAGGTCTCGGTATTGTTGGACTTATCGAGATGGTAAGTTTTATGGCTTTCATGATGATAGGGTTCTATTACATCATAAAGAAGGGTGCTTTGAAGTGGGAAGACTAGTGATATTTATCAGCGAAGAGGAAGATTAATTAACTGAAGGAGAAAATTACAATGAGCGATATAACAAGAACAAAAATGCAGATGGCGAAGTCACCTGAAGGCGTAGAAGGCCCGGGGTTCTTTCTCACATCTATGGAAAAAGCAGTTGGACTCGCACGCAAGAATTCTATCTGGCCGTTGCCGTTTGCAACTTCATGTTGCGGAATTGAGTTCATGGCAACAATGGCTTCGCACTACGATCTCGGACGATTTGGTTCTGAGCGATTGAGCTTTTCTCCACGACAAGCAGATTTGTTGATGGTAATGGGAACCATCGCAAAGAAAATGGGCCCTGTTCTTCGTCAGGTTTACGAGCAGATGGCAGAACCGCGCTGGGTACTCAGCATGGGCGCATGTGCAAGCAGCGGCGGAATATTTGATACTTACAGCGTACTGCAGGGAATTGATCGCATCATTCCTGTCGACGTTTACATTCCGGGATGTCCACCACGTCCGGAACAAGTAATTGAAGGCCTGATGAAAATTCAGGACCTCGTAGGAAACGAATCGTTGCGCCGTCGTAACTCTCCGGAGTACAAAGCGCTCATGAATAAATACGGAATCGAATAACCGCTATGGCAGTTCTCACTCCCGAACAAACAACCGCGTTGCACGATGAAGTGCTCGCAGCGCTGAAAGGAAAATTCTCAGAAGGAATAATTTCTTCTTCCTGCGAATATGATTTCCCGGTATTTGTTGTCGACAAGGATATCATGCACGATGTACTTGTGTTCGTAAAAGAAACGCCTTCGCTCAATTATCATTTCCTCACAACAATGTGCGCGATGAATTATCCTGAGAAATCAGGAAGCGAATTTGCGATGATGTACCAGCTCCACAACATGCCGGAGAACAAACGCATCCGTTTCAAAACGTTTATACCCGAACAGAAGCTCGAGATTGCAACGATCACGGATATCTGGCCGGCTGCAAACTGGATGGAGCGCCAGGAGTACGATTTTTTCGGAGTGAACTTCATCGGTCACCCGAACCTCATCCGCATTCTCAACATGGAAGACATTACGTTCTTCCCTATGCGCAAAGATTTTGCATTGGAAGATCCAACACGCGACGATAAAAACGATTCAATGTTCGGCCGATAATCATGAGCGAATTCAGCAACATACCAGATGAGCCGAAGGTAGAAGAGAAAGAGTACACAACACTCAACCTCGGACCAACGCATCCTGCTACGCATGGAATTTTCCAGAACGTATTGCAGATGGACGGTGAAATTATCCGCGATGCTGTTCCTACAATCGGATACATTCACCGCGCATTCGAGAAACTCGCTGAGCGTCGTCCGTATGCGCAGATCACTGTACTTACAGATCGAATGAACTACTGTTCATCTCCAATCAACAACATGGGTTGGGAAATGACAGTGGAGAAATTGCTCAATGTGAAACTGCCAAAGCGCGTTGAATACATGCGCGTAGTGATCATGGAGCTGGCGCGTATCGCCGATCACATCATCTGCAACTCAGTTGTTGGTGTTGACACTGGCGCACTCACCGGATTCACCTACATCTTCCAGTGGCGCGAAAAGATTTATGAAATCTTCGAAGACATTTGCGGCGCGCGCCTTACAACCAATATCGGACGCATCGGCGGATTCGAACGTAACTGGCCCGATAAAGTATGGCCGAAGATTGACGACTTCCTGAAAAAGTTTCCGAAAATCCTGAAAGAGTTCGAAAGCCTGTTGATGCGCAACCGCATTTTCATGGATCGTACTATCGGCGCAGGACCTATCAAACCGGAACGCGCACTTGAATATGGTTTCACGGGACCTAATCTTCGCGCAGCAGGATTGGATTACGACGTTCGTGTAACGAATCCATATTCCTCTTACGAAGACTTCAAGTTTGATATTCCCATCGGAAAAGAAGGGGATGTATACGATCGCTTCATGGTGCGCGAACACGAGATGTGGCAGTCACTCAGCATCATTGAGCAGGCGATGAAAATGATCGATCGCAAGGAAGATGTATTCCACGCAGATGTTCCGGATTTCTTCCTTCCACCGAAAGAGAAAGTGTACAACGATATGGAAGCACTCATCTATCACTTCAAAATTGTGATGGGCGAAATGGATATTCCTGTTGGCAATGTTTACCACGCAGTTGAAGGCGGTAACGGAGAATTAGGATTTTACCTCGAGAGTGATGGTGGACGCACACCGTATCGTCTTCACTTCCGCAGACCATGTTTTATTTATTACCAGGCATATCCTGAGCTGATCAAAGGATCAATGTTGTCGGATGCAATTCTGACAATGAGCTCGATGAATGTGATTGCCGGAGAACTAGACGCTTAATTAAGAATGGCACACAATTGTTTGCTCATATTACTCCGTGAAAAAAACTCTGTGCGCTCAGTGATTAATTTTTTGACTAATTAGTATGTCGAAGCAAATAAAATTCAGTGACGAAACATTTGCGCTCATTCAGCGCATTATGAAACGTTACCCTGACGGAAAGCAGAAGTCTGCAATCCTTCCTGCATTGCATTTGGCGCAGATGGAATTCAACGGATGGCTGTCGCCGGAAGTAATGGATTACGTTGCGTCTATCCTGAAAATAAAACCAATCGAGGTTTACGAAGTAGCATCGTTCTATTCGATGTTCAATCTCAAACCGGTTGGGAAATGTGTGATTGAAGTTTGCCGCACCGGACCTTGCTGGTTATTAGGTGCAGAAGATTTGGTTCGTCACGTGGAGAAAAAACTCAACATCAAAGCAGGAGAAACTACTGCCGATGGAATGTTCACTTTGAAAACAGTTGAGTGTCTCGCTGCATGCGGAACGGCTCCGGTGATTCAGGTGGGAGAAAGATATCACGAGAACATGACCTGCGAGAAAACGGAACAGATGATGAATGACTATCGCAGCAAAGGTGAGTTCGTGACACACTGGGATAAAAAACACGTTAAAGCATAACCGGAATGGGAAAGCAATTACTGCTCGCTAACATTGACGCTCCGGGAATCGAAACGATGAACGGATACAAGTCGCACGGAGGATATTCAGCTCTTGAGAAAGCGTTGAAGATGCAGCCGGCGGAACTTGTTGAAGAAGTAAAAAAATCAGGATTGCGTGGACGCGGTGGTGCAGGTTTCCCAACCGGAATGAAGTGGGGATTCATTGCACGACCGGAAGGCGTTCCGCGTCACCTTGTTTGTAATGCCGACGAATCAGAACCGGGAACGTTCAAAGATCGTTTCCTGATGGAGAAGAAACCACACATTCTCATTGAGGGAATGATCATTTCTTCATTCGCACTCGGCGCAAACGTTTCTTACATCTACATCCGCGGTGAGTTGATGTATGTTTATCACATTCTCGAAAAAGCAATTGCAGAAGCATACGAAGCCGGTTACCTCGGTAAGAACATCATGGGCACTGGATTCGATCTTGAGCTCTACGTTCATCCGGGCGGTGGTGCTTATATCTGCGGAGAAGAAACGGCACTCATTGAATCGCTCGAAGGCAAACGCGGCAATCCGCGCATCAAGCCTCCGTTCCCTGCTGTAAGCGGCGTGTGGGCTCGTCCTACTGTTGTAAACAACGTAGAAACAATCGCAGCTGTTGTTCCTATCATCACTATGGGTGGTGAAGAATACGCGAAGGTTGGTATCGGTAAATCAACCGGAACAAAACTAATTTCTGCGTGCGGACACATCAACAAGCCGGGCGTGTATGAAATCGAAATGGGAATTACCGTGGAAGATTTCATTTACTCCGAAGAATATTGCGGAGGAATTAAAAACGGAAAGAAACTGAAAGCAGTTGTTGCCGGTGGTTCTTCTGTTCCTATTCTTCCTGCTGATTTGATTCTCACCACAGCAAAAGGTGAAAAGCGTTTGATGAGTTACGAATCACTTGCTGACGGCGGTTTCCAATCGGGAACTATGCTCGGCTCAGGTGGATTCATCGTGATGGACGA
>CAYUTR010000314.1:0-6137 GCA_964447465.1 uncultured Chryseobacterium sp. | reverse complement strand
CACTGATCCGTATCGAGAACAAAACGTACGGAATCTGTCGCGTTACCGGCAAACTGATCCCGAAAGAGCGCCTACGCAGTGTACCACACGCTACATTGAGTATTGATGCTAAGTTGGGTCAGAACCGCTAAACAGTAGGCAGTCTGGCAGTAGTGCAGTAGGCAGTCGAAAAACAAATTAGAAAAACCCGAGGAGCAATCTTCGGGTTTTCTTTTTTCACTCTTCGTTACCGCGGGATAAACCCACGCGGCTAACGAAGATTTATCGTGATAAAAGATATTTTCATTCGGATCAAAAGATCAAAAGCAGCTTGATTCACAGTTTTCTTCAGCCGCGCGGGTTTATCCCGCGGCTGAAGAAAAAGGCTGACTAGTGAATGCTTACTGCCATTGCTGCTTTTGGGTTTTCAGCTTACATGCTTCGAGATCGCTTCAGCGATCCCCGCGCCGCGTGGGCTTAGCATACAAAATACGTCCCCGTTTCTCCGCGTCGCCGCGTAAAAGCGTCGCAGACAGCCCCAATCTCGCCGTTCGCTCATTGAGGGCCGACAAAAACTCCCCTTTTCTTACATCCGTCAGTTCCTGCCCCAACGCGGCTTCACCCCTGCATGCTGCTGATCTAGTTTTGACTTAACAAACAAACACAAGGTCATGAAACTAGTAACCTCCATCACAGCACTGCTCGCCGGACTCACGCTCTCCGCACAGGACTACAACTTCACAATTGCTATCGCGCGCAACCAAAGCGTAACTACTGCTTTTGATTTAAGCACGATGAACATCAACTTCAACACCTACGGGTCGCATTACACGGATGGAATGGATGCAACAATATTCGTAATCGATTCTTCGTATGCTCGTCCGTACACAAGCGACTCCGCTGCGATGCACCTGATGTCTGTGGATTCACGTCCACACCTGCAGGCAACGCTCGAAGTTCCGTTTGGAATCTTCAGTAACTCAACCGACGAAATTTTCATTCAGGGTGCGTGGTCAGATCCAAACACTTCGAACCTGTTTGATGTTGAACTCGTCGAGAACTTTTCCGGTGTTCGTTATAACATGTACAACGAAAACAGTTTTTCGCTTACCGCTGATGTAGCGTTCAACAATCAATTCACGATTGTGTTCACGCCGCATGCGTACGTGATGACGTTCAACGAATCCTGCTTCGGCGAATCGGACGGTTCGTTATATGTTCAGTCTCCTGCAACAAACTGGCAACTGGAAATGTATCTCGGTGCAACACTGCTGAACACTTACAGCGTTTCCGACAGAGACACATTCATTTCGAATCAGTCTGCAGGCAACTACACATTCATCTATAAAATAAACAACATCGCAATTGATACTACGAATGCAACCATCACCAGCCCGGCAGCGGTTGCTCCTTCTTACAACATGAGCAACAACACGCCAGAGGTAAATGAATTGGTTTCATTTACAAATACTTCAACCGGGGCAATGCAGTACGAATGGGATTTCGGGGATGGGAATACTTCGAGTGATGTTTCTCCAACACACACGTACACTATTGTAGGATTCTACGCTGTAACGCTTACTGCTTACAACGTTGAAGGTTGTTCGAACACTTCCACTACTCCGGTAACTGTTGTTGCAGCTTCAAGTTCGATTAACACGATCAGCAGAGGAAACTCGCATGCTCAGGAAACTGCACGTATGCCTGAAGTAAATGTCCGTTCGAACGAAGGACAGGCGCACATCACTTCAGCAAACGAAAATGCAATCGCTCAGCTTACTGTTTACACTGTAACCGGACAACTCATCTATTCCGGAACAGGTAACAACAATACATTCTCCTACGAAACTCCGGGCATCTACATTGCTCAGATCGTGTATGCCGATGGACAGCAGGAGTCAAAGAAGGTGCCGCTGAATTAATTACCGAGTGTGTTCCGAAGCATTTACTTCGGGTTTGTTCAGGAAGTCCCGTCGCAAGCGGGATTTTCCTGTTAAGAGATGTGAGATCGATGATCCCGGCCCATCTGCAGGGAATAAAACACATAGAAACCGTTACATTTGCAGCACTTCTATGAAGAAAGCTCTTGCGCTCATTTTCGGAGTACTGTTCCTCGATCAGTTCATCAAGATTTACATCAAGACCCACATGTATCTTGGTGAATCGTATCGCATTTCGGGCGAATGGTTCTACCTGCATTTCGTAGAAAATCCCGGAATGGCTTTCGGTCTGCAATTGGGCGGCGATTATGGCAAACTTTTGCTGAGCGTATTCCGACTTTTAGCAGTAGGTGGAATCGGATTTTACCTCTATCGTCTTTTCAAAAAGAATACGCGTCCGCTTCTGATCGTTTGTGTCGGATTGATTTTCGCCGGCGCGATGGGTAATATTCTTGACAGCATTTTCTACGGCAAGATTTTCAATACCAGCGATGCCTGGGATCAGAACATTGCAGAGTTCATGCCTGCAGATGGCGGTTACGCAGGATGGCTGCACGGACAGGTTGTAGATATGTTTTACTTCCCTGTTGTAGAAGGTCACTGGCCTGAGTGGATGCCCGATTGGTCGTTCCTTCCTGATGCAGGTTCTGAAGTTCTCTTCTTCCGTCCGGTGTTCAACATTGCTGATGCCTCAATTTCCGTTGGCGTATTCCTGTTAATTGTTTTTCAGCGTCGCCTTTTCGCAACCAAACCTGAAGTACTGAGTGAAAATAAAATTCTCGCGAGTAATATTTTCTTCGCCGGAGTTGTGTTCGTGATTTCATTGTTCCTGTTGCTCACACTCACCGGACTTTTCGCTGAAGTTCATCCGATTTCACGTGTATCGCGGTTGATTCTCCTCGCTGTTTCAGGTGGCGGAGCTTATCTCTTCTTCCGTTACCTGCAGCAGTATCCCCGATACATTCCTGATCCGGAAGCAGGCGAGATTCCAAAAAGTCCTGTTGAGCTGATCGTTCAGGAGTTTGAGAATAAAAACTCATCTTCAGATTCCGACAAGAACGATCCGGAACATCCACGCGAGTAATTTTCGTTATTAGCCAAACCCATGGCAGAAACTCCGAACAACGAACCCTGGATTTCAGTTCAGGGAATTAATATCCGCAAACATCCTGCGCTGCAGCAAGAACTTCAGGGACATGAACTCGTTGCATTCGAAACCTATAGCAGTGGTGCCGGTGGCGGAAGAAATGCCGAATACCGCATGAAGCTGTGCCGCAATGGAGAAATACATGTTTCAGAAAATGTACATGTCTCAATCTACGTCGGTGAAACCAGCAACAGTACGACGTCAGATGAATCTGATTCCGGAACCTGGGAAGTTTACGAGAACGAAGACGGCGCTCTGTTTTTCAAAGCCGTGATGAAAAAATCGGGCGAAGGATTTGTGAACTTCGCAATTCAGGATGGAAAAGTGGTGATGAACGGAAGAGTTTATCACGTGCAGCCTTTTGATTGCTAATCGACGATCAGCTTCTGCGAGGAGATCAGTTCATTGTTCTCGCTGTACAAGCGGACAAAATACATTCCCGACGCATCAATGAAAATTTCCTGTTGATCCCGTGGGGTAAACCCCTCGGTTATCGCTTGGCATTTTTCTATTTAATGAATGCAAAAATGGCTACGCCATTTTTGAAGCACTGTTCACGGACGAAGTCAGTGCAGTTCCTTCTATACTTATGACAAGCGATAACCGTGGGCTTCAGCCTACGGATTTAAGAGGACGGACCATCTCTCAAGTTTCGAGATCGCTTTAGCGATCCGCCGTGCCTAGTGGGCTTAGAATACAAAGTACGTCTCCGTTTCGCCGTGACTCCGTGTAGAGCTCGCGCAGCGTGTGCCTAAATCAACTTGTTCGCCACGAGATACTCTGCAATCTGCACCGCATTCGTAGCCGCACCTTTTCTCAGGTTATCGCTCACAATCCACATGTTCACTGTGTTCGCCTGCGTTTCATCTCTGCGGATTCTTCCAACAAAGACTTCATCGCTGTTGTGTGCATGCAACAATGGCATCGGATACTGTGCATTCTTGATGTCGTCAATCACAGTTACTCCCGGTGAAGAAGAAAGCAACGCGCGCAGTTCTGCGTCATCATAATCTTTTGCAAACTCTACGTTCACCGATTCAGAGTGTCCGCCCATTACAGGAATACGAACTGTAGTTGCAGTAACGCGAATCGAATCATCACGCATGATTTTCTTCGTCTCGTTCACCATCTTCATTTCTTCTTTGGTGTAACCGTTGTCGAGGAAAACATCGATCTGCGGAATGGCATTCATGTCGATCGTATACGCATACGCCATCTCGCCTTTCACGCCTGCTCGCTCGTTCATCAGTTGGTCAACAGCTTTCTTGCCTGTGCCAGTCACCGACTGATACGTGCTCACCACCACACGTTTGATTCCGTATTTCTTGTGCAGCGGATTCAGTGCAACCACCATCTGTATTGTCGAGCAATTCGGATTCGCGATGATCATGTCGTCTTTCGTCAACGCATCTGCATTCACTTCCGGCACAATGAGTTTTTTGGAAGGATCCATTCTCCACGCAGAAGAATTATCGATCACAACAATTCCAGCAGCTGCAAACTTCGGCGCCCATTCGAGTGAAGTACTTCCGCCTGCAGAGAACAATGCAATCTGCGGTTTCATGTCAATTGCCGTCTGCGCCGTTACCACTTTCCATTTCTTTCCCTTAAACTCCAATTCTTTTCCTGCTGATCGCTCCGATGCAACAGGAATCAATTCGGTAACAGGGAAGTTCCGTTCAGTGAGTACTTCCAACATTTTGGTGCCCACTAATCCGGTGGCACCCACGACTGCAATTTTCATAACGTGTTATTTGACTTATTTGTTTTTCTATTCTAATTTCTTCTCCTGTCATCCTGAGCCCCTCGACTATGCTCGGGATAAACTCCGTCGAAGGAGGACAAAAAGAAAGCCTTTCTTATCAGGAAAGGCTTGGGTTGCTATTGTGTATACCACACGATTGCGCCTTTCCTACCGGATAGGTTTCTTCGCGTGTTTTTTCTTGCTGATGAATTTCACGGGGCAAATATGACAATTTTCCAATTCCGTTGCACAAATATTTCACATTTTGTTTGCACAGCCGTTCTGTTCGCGCAACTGAATCGTTTACCTTAGCAACTGATGTTTTTACCCCGAAATCTGTTGTTTAAGCGATTGCTGTTTGCAGTGGCGATCCTCTGTTCGCTCGGTTCTGCCAACGCACAAATCTCCGACAACTTCGGCGACGCAGACTTCACCGCTAATCCAACATGGAGTGGAGACAATGCCGACTTCATCGTAAACGCAGGATTTCAGTTACAGCTGAATTCCGTTGCGGCAGATACTTCTTCCCTCGCTTTCGCAAATCCATTTGCAACTAACTGCGAATGGCAATTCTGGAGCCGCATGAATTTTGCGCCATCGGATAACAACAACATCCGTTACTATCTCACCTCCAACGTGCTTAATCTCGAAGGCGCCGTAAACGGATATTACATCCGTATGGGAGAAAACGGATCATTCGACAGCGTTGATCTTTGGGAACAGATCGGCTCATCGCACACGAAAATCATTGACGGAATTAACGGACGCGTTGCATTGTCAAACAACATCGTTCGCGTAAAAGTCACTCGTACTGCTGCGGGATTGTGGACAGTGTTTTCTGATACAACCGGCGGAACGAATTGGGTAACGGAAGGAAGCGTAACCAACAACACGTGGACTACTTCGAATTATTCGGGAATGTTCTGCAAGTACACGGTTTCTAACATCAACGATTTTTATCTCGATGATGTTTATGTTGGTCCACCGATTGTAGATAATACTGCGCCGCTGATTACCTCCGTTACTGTTCTCTCCGCCACACAGCTCGATGTTTTATTCAACGAACCTGTTGATCAAACAACTTCGGAAACAGAAAGCAATTACAGTGTCGACAACTCCATTGGAAATCCATCAGTCGCAACAAGAGATGGAAGTAATCCGGCATTAGTGCATCTAACATTTGCGACGAATTTCACCCAAGCGATTAATTACACGCTGAGCGTTACAAACGTGCAGGACAATGCGACAAATGCTATTATCCTCGAGACTGCAGCGTTTCAGTATTTCCCGGTCGCAAATCCGGTTTACCACGATGTAGTGATCAACG
>CAYUTR010000313.1:0-6150 GCA_964447465.1 uncultured Chryseobacterium sp. | reverse complement strand
AGGCGGGTCACCGTGAAATTACTCCCGGACTGATGGTGAAGTATACTCCTCGTGAAGCGTCGCGCTATACGGGAAGAGTAAAAGCATCAGCATTTTGTCTTGGTGGATATTATCGTCACAAAGATGCATTCGTTGCATGTTTGCGTTACGAATATTCATTTTGGTCGGCGGGCTTCAGTTATGATATTAATGTTTCCAACCTCAACACAGTTTCACAGGCAAAAGGTGGATTTGAAATCTCATTACGCTTTATGTCTCCGGATCCGTTCGGACATAAAACCACAAGAAGAATGATTGATTAACAGCTTAACAGGTCGAGTGCCCTGGTTGTGTTGAGGCATTCCAGGTAATAAATGTGTGTTGAGTAAAAAACGGTGAGTATGTGGCTCCCCGTTTTTATTCGCTGATCAACCCGCTTTCTTGCGATCACCTTTCTTGCTCTTATCTCCTTTATAACCTGCTTCTTTTGATTTACGTGAATCCATATCATCGCGTATCTCAGGACGTGGTTTTTTCGAATGACCTTGCTTGCTCTGCATGTTGGTCGTACTTCTCGAACCTTTCATGATAATCAGTTTTAAGAAAAAATAGCTCCGGTACTTCCGAAGCTATACGTAATTGTTCATTCCCTACGCAGGTATTATCCTGATCAGGTTGTAAGAGTTTATTTCTCAGATTTCTCTATTCGAATCTCCTCTGATGAACACATTACAACTATAAATAGCCAATCAACATGCCATAATTGGATCGTATTGATTCCGAATGGTCAATTCTCTACAACACGATATTTTACGTCATATACTCCACAAAGTGGGAACGTCTCTACACACTTTTTCCTTGACGCAATGCAGGCTTTGCTTTATGTCGCTGAGGGTTCAGTCGGCAAGCAATTTTGGATATTCATTTGACTCCCGAAAGCATGCAGCAACTCTGGCAATTTCTGGCTGGTATCGGATTATTTATGTTTGCCCTGCACCTGATGGAAACTTCCCTGAAGGTTCTCGCAGGACGAACATTTAAGCTCTTTCTACGGAAACATACAAGTAACACACTTGAAGCCTTAGGCAGCAGTGCACTTGTTACAGGAATTCTGCAAAGCAGTTCAGTGGTGATCATGATCATTCTTACGTTCGTTGGAGCCGGAATAGTCACCATGCGCAATGCTCTCGCTGTAGCTATCGGTTCAAATTTCGGAACCACAATAGATAGCTGGTTGGTCGCAACAGTCGGATTTAAAGTTGAAATTGATCTCATTGCACTACCCCTCATTGCAGTTGCAGCAATTGCAATGGTCTTCATCAATAGCGAAAGAAAAGCTTTTCAGCTGATGCGTTTTTTTCTGGGCTTTGGATTCCTGTTTCTCGGACTTGATTTCATGAAAGAGAGCATGATGGAAATTTTCAAAGACTTTGATTTCACTGCCTACGAAGGTTACCCTGCTATTGTTTTCGTTGCAATAGGCTTTGTGCTCACTTCTTTGATTCAATCCAGTTCTGCCACTATGGCTATTTTTCTTAGTGCTCTGCACACCGGGGCAATACCGTTCGAAGCCACCGTAGCAGCTGTAATCGGCAGTGAGCTGGCCGGATCGGTTAAGGTAATCATAGGCGCTATTGGCGGTATAGCTGCCAAATGGCAATTAGCCATCGGCAATACCATTTTCAATTTTGTAATGTGTGTAATCGCGTTCGTTTTCATGGACGCATACATCAGTTTCGCACGACTGGTGGTTGGACAGGATGAGTTGCTTCAGCTCGTTGCATTCCAGAGTTCAATAAACCTCGTAGCGGTCATTCTATTCGCGCCGTTCCTGAATTGGTTTTCTATGTTTCTTGAAAAATACGTTGGAGGAAGAGATGAACATTCTTCATTCGTACTTAGCCATAAACTGGTTAAAATTCCCGGCATGGCCATGGATGCGATCAACCAGGATACCGAAATCCTGTTGCATCGTGTGCTTCACCTGAATCTTGAAGCATTTGCCACCGAAAAGAAAATAATACGCGCATCGAAAGAAATTGCAACTGTTATTGAAGAACGGAATAAGAAACTGAAGACGTACGACAAAAAATACGAGGACCTGAAAAAATCGGAAGGTGAAATTCTGGTTTATGCATTGAAGCTGGCAGAGGAATATCCAGGTGAGCACAAACGCATCGATGAATATGTTGCTTCCGTACGCCATGCGATGCACTCTGCAAAGGCCATGAAAGACGTGATGCACAACCGCATAGAATTTCACGAATCAGCCGACGATGTAAAATTCAGACACTACATCGATTTCAGAAAGCAACTCGAACAATACTACCGTGACATTGACACAGAACTCAAGGCTAAAAATCCTGTTCAACTGCATAAGCTTATCGAACGCGCACTTGCCGCTTACAACGAACGCCGCGATAATATTTACGAAGCTGCCTCGAAAGTAAAGCTCAGTCCTGAAGACGTATCCTCCCTGCTCAATGTAAACCGGGAACTGTATACCTCCTGCAAAACAATTGTACAGGCATTGCAGCTGTTTCATGCGGGCGATAAAGCGGATAAAATCGGTGAAATACCTTAAACGAAATAAGTATGCTCAGTAAAAAACGACAACAGGATTTCTTCAGCGACCGATTGCAATCTGTGCTGCACAACTATGAACTGTTTTCAAAACACACAAGGACCGAAAACATTCACAAGATCCGCGTGGCCCTCAAGAAAATTCGCGCGTTGATCTACATGCAGAAAAAAACCGGAGGCTCTCCCAATCCTAAGGCACTGAAATTTCTGCTAAGACTCTTCAAACAGGCAGGTAAAGTCCGTGATGCCCAGGTTAGTTCTGCTTTGATGAAAAAAATAAAAGCCGGTGATGTAAGTTTTTTCAGCCATCAACGTGAAATTGTTGCAGCAGAGTCCAAACAATTCAATGAATTGGTGAGTCGTCATGTAGATGAACTGGTGACCGCTTGCTCAAAACAATGGAAATCATTCAGCGATATTCCCAAAAAGAAAGTCGAAGGAATGAACAAATTGATTTTAAAGAAAATAAAACCTGTTTTCTTTCCGCGACTAAAGCAAAGCGAGCTGCATGAATCACGTAAATTCATCAAGCGGCTCGTTTACATCAATTCAATGCTGAAAGCGAATGATCCGTCACGCATAAACACCGATAACTTTCGGAAACTGGAAGAAGCGATTGGCAAATGGCACGATGCCGTTGTTACACAAAAGCTATTAACGAAATTTTCCCCCGGTAAAAGTGTCTCACGCTTACTGGATCTGCAAAAGAAAAGATCCCTGGAACTGGCGGGCTTACTTGTGCGAAAATGTTTTCAGAAAAATAAAACATAGATGTTTTCCCTTTTAAACCGGAAACCATGTTTGGAATAATGAATAGTTTGATCGCGCATCATTCTGAGTCGCGCGGGAGTCCTATGTGAGAAATTATATGCCCATGCCCGCCTGATTTCTCCATTAAACAGAGCGATTCATAACCAGCACAATTTTTGCCGTACCAGAATAGTAGAAATTGTAAAATGCAGATAAAATGAGCGCAGGAATCAACGCAGTTCGGTTTGCTCCTCCCACGAAGGGAAGTTTTCATGAAACGGTGACAGCACGGGCCATGCAGTATTTCAAACTGAACAATATTTCACCATATGCCAATACGAAAATGTGGGTGAAAACTTATGTAATGTTACTGATGTATTTCATTCCGTGTGTGATGATGGTTACCGGTGCAGCTGCAGGGCATCCATGGATTTTTTTCTCTTTATGGGTGATGATGGCTCTGGGAATGATCGGAATCGGAACATCGGTCATGCACGATGCTCATCATGGTACCTACTCTCCTAAACAGAAAACAAATAAAATCATCGGTGCAATACTGGAAGTTATAGGAGGATTTTCTGTGACATGGAAAATCCAACACAACCAGCTTCATCACACCTACACAAACATCGCGGGATTTGATGAAGATCTTGACACGATGAGCATTCTCCGGTTTTCTCCGCGACAGGAACGGAAATGGTACCACCGCTACCAGCATCTGTACGTGTGGTTCTTTTACGGCATCATGACACTCTTCTGGATGACCGCGAAAGATTACATACAGGCAATTCGCTACAGGCAACATGATCTCCTGGTCACGCATCACCTTTCACTCAAGCAAGCCGTATTCAGAATAACACTGTACAAATTATTCTACTACTCATACATCATTGTGTTGCCTATTCTATTTGCCGGAGCGCCCTGGTATTATGTCATCTTCGGATTTCTTATGATGCATTTTATTTCGGGTGTAGTGCTGGCCTGCATTTTCCAACCCTCACATATTGTGGAAGAATCCGAATTCGCATTGCCGAAAGCCACAGACGGAAAAATGGAAATGGAAGATTCATGGGCAGTACATGAAGTGGAGAATACAACCGACTTCGCACCGAAAAGCAAATTCCTTACGTGGTTCATCGGTGGACTCAATTTCCAGATAGAACATCACCTATTCACGCGGATCTGTCACGTTCACTATCCGGCCATTGCACCTATCGTAAAGAAAACCGCAGAAGAATTCGGAGTTGAATATCATACCGAACCTACGTATTGGCAGGCGTTGCGTGGACACATACGCATGCTGAAGAAACTCGGTAGAGAAGATTGACACACCACGATGCTCTTGCCGCTGATTGCGCTGATGGCGCAGATGGCGCAGATCTAAATTCTACGAACTAAACATGCTAAATGAATTGCCATGATCTTAAAATTTATTTAGCAATAAAGAACTTCAAAATTATCAGCGAAATCAGCGGCTAACAAGCCTCTATCTACTTGCTGATATCAGCCTGAATCCATTCCATTTCCTTGTCCCGGGCATGTGCGAGATCATCAATCGTGTACAACGGTGAGTTTACCGGAATTATTCCCGACGGTTTTTGCGTATCACTACTTCCTTTCTGGAGTTCTACAATCTGCATTCCGAATGTAACGTAGATTCCGTTGTTCGGAAGTGTGAGCTGACAATGTTTGTGCGCACAGAAAAAATTAGTCGCGCCTTCAGTTTCGGTTCCAACAAACTGAACATTCGGCAATACCTGCAGATACTTACACAACATCGTTGCAGATGAACCGGTCATTGATGCGACAATTACGTACACTTTACCATCGAAATGTATGCTGGAAGGAAAATATTCCTGCAATCCTCTTTCGTACTTTACTTTTTCGCGATGGTCGTCTCTCTTCTTTGTTCCGGCGTGCCTGAACCTGTAAGCGAAATTGCGGACCATATAAGAAGCGTAGGTCACTTTACGCGTAGTGGTGAGAATGAGTCGTTCAAAAATCCGGAACGGTTCATTCGTAAAATGTGTAGCCATTCTTCCTGCGATGTAAGGATCGCCGCCACTGTTATACCGGAGATCAATCACGAGATTTTTGATGCCGCGGGAATTCAGATCAATGATCAGCTCTTCAAATTCGTTTTCAATGTTGTGACCGTCCTCTTCTTTTGCAAAATCAGTGAAACGGAAATAACCGTAATCATCCGTTATCTTTTTGCTGTACGCGGGATCCGCATTTGTATAGCTGCGCCAATCATAGGCTACGAGGAGTCCGAAAGATGCTTCACCTTTTTTTACAGACGGAAGCTTAAAATACCCTTTGCTGGTAGAAACGCGAAACGTATCTGCTTCATGACAGAACGCAGCGTACAGTGAATTGAACAATGCAGGCAGCCCAAATCCGATAATCTCTCTTCTTCCATCATTCGGATAAAATATTTTCAGACTATCAATGATTGTGTTTGATGCAACTCCATCAATTGAAAATATTTCTTCCCCGTTGAGCGTAGTGTCTCCAAAGTAATGACGTACATACAATCGTCCGTAAAGAATGTCCACTTTGAACGGCAGAATTCGGTCAACTGAAAGATCGCCGTAAGAAGAAGTTATGGTTGCATGACTATCACCCAGATCATACATGAATTCCTGCATGATGTAAATCGCCTCATTGCGTGATTTCGCCGTGAACAATCTTTCCTCTGTCGATTTCACGCGTGTATCAAACGTTTCGCGATCCATTACTTTATACGCCATTGGATCCAGTTCGCGCAAACTCGTCACCAGCATGTGAAAATCTTCCGTGTAGGATTTCGGATCCGCCGGCGTTGGAGTTTTTCCG
>CAYUTR010000312.1:0-6152 GCA_964447465.1 uncultured Chryseobacterium sp. | reverse complement strand
CGCACCAACTTCGAGCGCGACTTCGATCGTGTTGTGTTTTCTTCGGCGTTCAGAAGACTTCAGGATAAAACGCAGGTTATTCCGCTTCCGGAAAGCGATTTCGTTCACACGCGTTTAACGCATAGCCTCGAAGTTTCCTGCGTAGCACGTTCTCTTGGAAAAATAGTCGGTAAAACAATTATTGAACGACATAAGTTGTCGGATTTACATGCTTCTGACTTTGGAGCCATTTGTGCCACTGCGGCCTTAGCGCATGACATAGGTAATCCACCTTTCGGACATTCCGGAGAAGCATCGATATCGCATTACTTCACGCAAGGAAAAGGAAAGTCTTTGCGTGAAACCGTAAACAACGAACAACAGTGGTCCGACCTTTCCAACTTCGAAGGCAACGCAAACGGATTCAAGATTCTCACGAATTACAATCCTGCATCCGGTGGAAATGTGAATCTTACTTTCTCTACACTTGCAGCATTCACGAAATATCCAACTCGTTCGAATAAATCGAAAGAACACGCTGATCTCATCAAAGGTCAAGTCAGCCAGAAGAAATACGGATACTTTCAGTCGGAGTCTGAGATTTTCAAAACAATTTTCACGCACCTGGAGATTGATCAGCTTACTGATTACGCGTGGAGAAGACATCCGCTTGCATTTCTTGTAGAAGCTGCAGATGACATCTGTTACCGTATCATCGATTTCGAAGATGGAATCCGCATTGGATTAATTCCGTTCCGCGATGGAGAAGATCTGCTGAAGCAAGTAATCGGAAAAGATTTCGATGCGGGTCGTTATGATCAGATTGGCGACAAGCACGAGAAGATTTCTTATTTGCGCGCGAAGGCCATCAATACTTTAGTGACTGAAACCTCACGCATCTTCCTCGAAGTTGAAGGCGATTTGCTTGAAGGAAAGCAAGACATTTCTCTGATTGATCTCATTCCTGAAAGTATTTCGAAACCCCTGAATGATCTGCTCATGCTTTCAATCGAGCATGTTTATCGCTCGAAGAACGTTCTCGAAATCGAAATCGCCGGATTCAATGTGGTTGCGGAACTGCTCGACACGTTCATCAACGCCATCAACGATCATCACACGTTCGGAAAAGACCTGAAGAAAGCAAGACCGTATTCTGATAAGCTGATTCGATTGTTCCCGAAGCAATTTCTCACAGGAAGTGAAGATCAGTATTTGAGGATATTGCGCGTGTGTGAGTTTGTGGCTGGCATGACCGATTCGTATGCTGTGACGTTGTTCCGTCGTATTAAGGGCATTGAACTTCCGCTTTAATTTTACCACCAAGACACCAAGGCACCAAGGTTTTTGCTGTTAATCGTAAAATTGTGCAGCAGTTTTCGCCATCAGATTCTACACACTAACACCTTTTTTCTTGGTGTCTTGGTGGTTGATTTTTGAGCGACGTTTCAGTTAATATCAATCTGGTATTTAGAAAGCAATCCCGGAATTCCATCCAGTGAAAACTTCGCCTTCTTCAGCCGGTTAATCTCCGGATCAAGCGAATAATTGATCGCCGTTCTGAAATCCGATTTCTCAAGGTTAGTACGTTCAAATCGTGTATCAGCCAAATCGCATTCTGAAAATACTGCTTCTGTCAGATCTGCTTCCGTGAAATCGCATTCCCGCACAGAACATTTAATGAATTTCGTTTTCTTTAGTCTCAAGCGATTGAACGTAGAATGATCCAGCGTACATCCTTCAAACGAAACTTCAAACAGAAATTCATTGCACTGCTCGAAATGCATTCCCAACATCTTGCATTTTTTGAATTTGCAGTCTTTGAAAGCCGTTTTCGGAAGTTTTACGTTGCTGAGATTGCAATCAGTGAATGTGCATTCCTGAAAAACGATTCCGGAAAGATTTACTTCGGAGAAATTGCATCCCGCAAATATGCAGACTTCAAATTCCTGTGCGGGAAGTTCTTCGGAAGCGAAATTGTTTTTGGAAAATGTTTGTTCGAATTTTGATTCCATCTAAAGCAACGATCGCGAACAATTAATTTAACACCCAACAACTTCAAAATTATCTGCGTAATCAGCGAAATCAGCGGCTAAAACCTGGCTATTGGTGCTTACTATCCCCACCCATCAACGCATAGTTCACAAGATTCGCACCCATGCGCAGCGATTTCAATCGCGCATCCGGAGTATCGTGATGCACTTCCGGAGATTCCCATCCGTCACCTAAGTCGCACTCAAAGTCATAAAAACACACTACGCGACCTTCCCAGATAATGCCGAAACCTTGTGGTGGCTTGCTGTCGTGCTCGTGAACTTTTGGAAGTCCGTTCGGGAAATCGTACGACTGATGATAAATCTCATGCGTGAACGGAAGCTCCACGAAATCGAGTTCCGGAAATACTTTTTTCATCTGTGGACGAATAAAAGGATCCATTCCGTAGTTGTCGGAGATGTGAAGAAATCCACCACCGATGAGATAAGAACGAAGATTCTCCGCTTCCTGCGTTGTAAACACCACGTTTCCGTGACCGGTCATGTGAACAAACGGGTAGTTGAAAATATCCGGACTGCCAACTTCTACAGTTGCCTGTTCGGGATTGATGTTCGTCTTGATGTTCTCGTTACAGAACTTGATGAGATTCGGAAGTGATGTTGCGTAGTTGGAGTACCAGTCGCCACCTCCGTTGTACTTCAGCAATGCGATTTGGCAAGAATAGGTTGCCATGTAGCGGAAAGAGCACAGGGCGATCACCGCCACAAGTGCAGTCATCACAACAGTAGATCTCTTGATATTACTTGCTTTCACAGAAGTATAAAGTTAAGCAGATTTGCTGATAGGAATTCATAAAAAAGGCTAACCATTCCGCTCATGATTAAGGTGCATACTCCATTTTCTGGTTCGCTCGTGGGATCGCTTCGTAAACTCGCGATGACTCTTACCTTTTTTATGAATTCCTATCGAATCCGTAGTCCAATCACGCAAATATCATCCGTCTGTCTCGCGTCGCCCATCCAGATCCGCAACTGATCTTCCAGCATTTTCTTTTGCTCTTCAACCGGCAAAAGATGAATGCTCATCAGCAATTCGCGGAAACGCGTATGCGTCATCTTACGTTCATCTGCTCCACCAAACTGATCGGGATAACCATCTGTAAACAGATAAATCATATCACCGGGGTGCAGATCCATTTCCTGATTCGTGAAAGGGCGCATCTTGTTGTCGAAGTAACTTCCGATTGAGAAACGATTTCCTTTCGACTGAATCAGCATGTGATCGCGAATGATATACATCGGATTCACAGCAGCAGCAAATTGCACCTTGTGGTAATTGTGATCGAACACGCACAAGGAAATATCCATACCATCGCGCAATTCGTTGGCCGACTTGTATTGGTTGAGTGAATGCTGAATTCCAGCATTGAGGTAATCAAGAATCGAAGATGGACGCACGAGATTTCTTTCGTGCACAGCCTGGTTCAGCAGGTTATTGCCCATGAGACTCAACAGTGCGCCCGGAACTCCATGCCCTGTTGAATCGCACACCGCGAGGTACGTGTAATTCTCCCGCGTCTCCGCCCAGAAGAAATCTCCGGAGAGAACATCTTTTGGTTTGTACAACACGAAAAGATCATCGAACTGTTCGCGCAACATACCTTCCGGAGGAAGAATAGCTTCCTGGATACGACGCGCATAAATAATACTCGCTTCGATGTCGGAATTTTTCTGTTCGATGATCTCAAGATACTTCTGCTGCTGCATCGCGATGGCAATTGCATCTGCTACCTCGCGCACCATATCGATGTCTTCGTCGGAAATCGCATTCACTTTTGACGATGCAATATTCACGGAGCCCAATAGCTGGTTTTGCGAATACACAGGCATCATCATATACGAACGGATTCCGGCCGACAACTGTTCTTTATCGGATTCAGAAATATTTGCTTCCGCTTCGATATCATCGACCCTGAAAATTCTGTTTTCTTTCAGCGTTTCAAAACTCTTAAACGCCCGTAGCGGAAACAACAACATTCCGGGAACAGCAGCATTGTCTTTTACGACGTAGTGAAGATCAACTTCCTGGTTGCGCTCGTCGTAAATCGCAAGTGAAACACGCTTCACGTAACTCATCCGTGCGGCAAGTCGTCCAAGCACGTTAATCGCAATCTCCTTTACAGAATGCGAATTGAGCAACTCGTGCTTGGTCATGTTCAGCGTTTCCAATCGCGCAGAATACATGTTCAGCTGAACTTCGTATCGTTTCTTCTCTGTAATATCAGTAAAGATCTCAATCTGCTTAAGCATGGTTCCGTTCTCATCCACAATCGGAGAGTTCGCAACGTCGATCCAGATTTCATAACCTTCCTTGTGATACACGAGGAATTCTTTGCGGAATCCTTCTGCAGCAGCGGATGTTTCACGCACTTGTGAAATCAACCCGCGGTCAGTACGATCACCAGCAAGAATATCACCCGGAAGTTTTCCTTTCACTTCGTGCAGATCGTATCCCGTAATCCGCGAGAATCCGGTATTCACCCACTCGATCAGACCATTCGGATCACAGATAAGAACGGCATTGATTGTTTCGCTGGCAACAAGCGATAGTTTTTCCAGTTCTTCTTCGTACAGTTTCTTGTCGGTAATGTCACGTGCAATCGCCTGGAATCCTTTGATTAGTGTTGGACGGAATTCATCAAACATAATACGCACTGTTTGTCCCAACCATCGCTGTTCGCCATCCAACGTGATGATCGGAAACTCCATGTATGTGCTGACCGTTTTCTTTCGGAACTGGCGCGCGTAGAAATTGCGAACCTCCTCCTTCCAGTCCTCAGTAATGGTATCAGTGAAGTGCTTGCCGATCAGATCTTCGCTCTTGTATCCTGTAATTTTCGTTACAACATCGTTGATGAACGTAAGGTTGCCGCGATAATCTGCGGTGTAAATAATATCTGTAGCTGCTTCTACAATGTGCCTGTACCGTTCCTCGATCTCCTTTCGATCAGAAACGTCCATACCGATTCCAACGCGGAGATTTCCCGGAAGCTCGGTACCTACCCACTGAATCCATTTCTTCGTGCCGTTTTTTGCAGTTACTACTGTTATGTAAGGAGCGGTTGTGCCGGTAAACGAAGTAACCTTCTCCCGCATCTTCGCGTTTTCTTCTGAATCAACACTGCGCACCTTCCACCATCCGTCGCCCATCAGTTCTTCCGGCAGGTAACCAAGAACAGCTTTGCAACTCCGGCTTACGTAAACAATATTCCCGGTCTTGTCCGTGGCCATCACAAGACTTCTCGAATTGTTAAGTGTCGTATCAGCGAAAATCAATCGATTGAAAATGTTAAGTCGCGATACTACAGTCACGAAAGTGATGATCAGGGAAATCACAACGCCCAGCAGTAGTAACCAGACATTGTATCCGGAAGTTTCGCTTGCCATGAACATCAGAAGTCCGGTAGCAAGAAGGATGGCTGCCGAGTACATCACCACAGCACGAATCTGATCAAGTAACATTCCCGCTGCGGCCATGATAATCATGAGCGTTACTACCAATACAGGATTGAGATCACTGATGTGCGTGAGGTAAAAAACATGCACCGTGAGTAAGCTGAATCCGACATATGCGAGCGTAGTCGAATACTTTCTTACTGGTTCGTAGAGATATGTTCCGAGTCCGCACAAAAGCATTAACGCACCGATACACAACTGAATCACCCCGTTCATTTCCAGTTCCGGCATGAACAACTTGCAGAGCACCCCGGAAAGTGGATAAATTCCTCCACCAAATAACAGCACAAGGCGCGATGTCGTGAGGTGGTGATCATAGAACGAGCGATGCGTACGTACAAATTCCGTCCGGAAACTTCTGTAAGTAGTGAGCATCACAATACTCAGTGTAGACATGATCGCCAGCACGATGATAAAGAACCACCATGTTTTCCAGAACGGTGGTGTAATGGTGAAACGGAATGAAGTAACACTGCTCCAGAGATTGTTCGCGTTGCGCGCGCGTACGTTGAATGTGTAGTCGCCCGGCTGGAGATTTGTGAAGCTGATAGATGTTGCGTTGACCAACGGAATCCATTCTTCTGAAAGTCCTTGCAATTGGTATTCGAATGAAACGTTGGAACCGGTTCCGAACTGAATTCCTGCGAGCTGGAACGTAATGCTGTT
>CAYUTR010000311.1:0-6161 GCA_964447465.1 uncultured Chryseobacterium sp. | reverse complement strand
ATGAGATATCAACGCCATCTTCCTTCATGAAATGAACTGCTTTCGGATTCACTCCATGCATTTCTACGCCAGCGCTATACACTTGTGCGCGATCGCCCGCGAACTGATGTAAATAACCATGCGCCATTTGTGATCGGCAGCTGTTTCCGGTGCAGAGGACAAGTACTTTTTTCATTTCAGCAACATTTTGAATCTGGACCACAGCACTGATCGGATTGTGCAGCTGGAGTCAATGAAGCCAAACTTACTTTTTGCTTCTCCGGTGGAATTCCGCAATTATCGGAGGCGAGACAAGCTGTTTGCTTCGCAACGAGGTGAAAGTTTCCCTCGCGGAACTCAAGATCGTACTTACCAATCGTAGAAGATTGATACTCCACTTCTACTTCCAGATCAGGAAGTGCAAGCACCTTTTCCGAAAGTGCAATAATCGAAGTCATCTTCTCAGGCTTGAGGCGATGATCGAAATCATTTGCTTCCCACAATTGGAAATTTGCAAGGCGCTCGCGACGAACGACTCCTCCGCAATCGATGAATGTTTTGTCGACCATTCCCACTTCAGTGATGTGAAAATGTTCCGGAACTTTTGTTCCGTCGGGTAACAGGAAATTCACTTCGGAAAGCCCTGCAAGTTTTGTTTTGACTTCTGATAGTTTCATAAGAAGAGTTGGTTAAGTTGGTTGGGTTAGTTGGGTTGGTTAAGGCTTAAGTAACCCAACCAACTTATCCAACCCAACCAACTATTAATCGTTTAGCAGCAACCTGTGTTACCACCGCAGCATCCTGGCAAACACACTGGTCCGCAGGTGCAATCTTGATTTTGAGTGTTCATTTTATCGTCGTTTTACGATTGTTATACTAAATTCACCGACAACAACTGCCGCCAGCTTTATACGAATCAAAGAGCACTTTAAACGATTCTTTCGCTTCGGTCCATCCTTCTTCGTTGATGCAATAACACACTTTCGCGCCTTCAGTATCTCCCTGAATTAAACCAGCTTCTTTCAATTCCTTGAGATGTTGAGAGACGGTACTCTGTGAAAGTGGCAATACGTCGACAATGTCGCCACAAATGCATGCTTGCTTTTTGAGAAGGATGTTCAGGATCGCCACGCGTGCAGGATGAGCAAGCGCCTTTGCATAACGCGCAACCCTGTTTTCTCTAAGCGTAAAATCGTCTGTTTTGGAAAGTCCCATGATTCAGATATCTATCGTAATATTACGATTAATATCAGATATTGCCAAATCAGTGTGAAATAAATCCGCAGCGCCTTGACTTTCAGCCTATTTATTTACCAGAACGCATATTGGTAGTAACGCATATAGGTTGCATAAGAGGACTCTGCAGGCTGCCAGGACTCTTCAATCAATAATCCTCTCCCATTGTAAGTACGATTAACCGTCATGCTCACTTTTGTACCGTTCTGCGGGAGGTATAACGTCGCGTCGCCAACATGAGGGTTGGCATGCATCGGTATCAGGTCGAATTCTTTCATTGACCGGTTCATGTATTCTGTTTTCACCGGATGACCGGCACTATCGAAATGATTGATCACCTTCACCATCCAGCGATTTTTTTTATCGAGGTAAGAGATTGTATCGCGGTTCATGGAATGAACAACCGTTTTCCTTGCGAACAGTCCACATGACTGGTAATCCCAGAAGCTGTCTGATGCACTGCTACACCTGTCGTAACTGAATATTTTTTCAAGCTTTCCTTTCTTATCGTATGAACGGGAATGCAACGAATCGCCCGAATACCAAAATTTGTTAGAAGCAAATGGAGCATAGTAATAAAATACCTCCGCGGAGTTTCCGTTCACAACAGTCCGATCGAAACGGTCCTTTCCGTACGCCGAAATGCAGGTCCACGAAGTATCATTCATATAACCATAATAGAAAAATTGTGCTGTATGGTGATTGTAATAGGCAGAATCCAACCTCCCCTCTTCCGAATAATATTTTTTTTGATCCAGAGTTGGAATTCCGTAAGTCGTATCGAATTTATTGTCGTGAAATCCTTTGGATTCGTGATGATCCTTGAACCCCGAATAATACCGGACCGTTGTGATCTTAACACTCCGTACTCCCGGCTCTGGCGCTACCTGCGCAATGCGGGGATCGGGATTCTGCCCTGCCAACAGCGCTGGAAAAAGAAGCGACATTGTGGTTATCCGTAACATCTCACTAATACAATGTGTATTTATACAACTTGAGCATTGGCGTCCCATTAGCACCCTTGTACGGACGCGCATCAGTACAATACTCCTCGATCAGCCAGCCCTTTTCGTTGTACTTACGTGTAATCTCAAAAGACCACTGTCCTTTCTTGCTCTTATTGAGAAAGAAGATCATGTCCATCTTTTCATTATAGGGCATATAAAAAAGATCGAACCGTTTCACTTTGAAATTGTAATAATCAGTCTTCACTGGCCTGAAATTGCTGTCGTAGAAATTTACGATCATCACCAAACATTTTCCGTTCGCATCCAGGTACCGAATTGTATCAGTGTTTGCCGAACGCGTGGAGGATTTACTTGCAAATTTTCCGGCGTGAGAATAATCCCAGAACTCATCTCGAGGAGGATTGCCATAATCCATATGTTTGAGAACTGTGTCGCCGTTTACAATATTCCTTTCCGCAAAAGAATCTCTTCTGAATTCATTTAACTGCGAAATCTTACCGTCATGCCACCAGTAATGGTTGGCCCAGGATCCGTTGACCACCGCAGAATCAGAAATCTTCTGGTTCCTATATGTTGTTTGTGTCCACGCATCCTTCGATTTATACCTATATGTAGAATTTGTATGATAGTGAGGATTTTTCATTAAGTGCTGATCGTAACTGTAATCAGTAAGCATCCCGGTTTCATTATATCTGAAAGATTCGCTCATCCCGGTATCATTGCCGCTGCGAATGACAAATATGTATGTCACATCCATCGTTTTTACACCTTCATAAGGTGCAACTTTCGAAATTCGTGGATCTACTCGGGCGTTTAGCGTAAATGGAACAATCAAGAGAAAAAGTAAAGCGTGTTTCATTGTATCGAATTTACAAGTATAACGGCAATTCCCAATGAAGATACACGGCCCTATGTAGTAGCTGAGCAGACAATTATCGCCTATTCACCCTTTCTTCGCCGCGGGATAAACCCGCGCGGTTGAAGAAAGATTGAGAATCAAGTTGGCAAGCCAAATTCAGCATTGCGAATGAAACGTGCGCCGAGAATCTTCTTTAGCCGCGCGGGTTTATCCCGCGGGTAAAGAAGCGCCGATTTCACAATACCGAAGATTGGTTTATTTTGACAAAACCTCGACTAACAAGGTTTTACCCTAAGATGGAAAAAGAAAACCCGAAGATTTCTCCCCGGGTCCCATATCTTCTTTTGCCTGCCTACTGCCCTACTGCTTACTGCCTACTGTTTAATTCCCACTCGTATTAAACCAATACCACTCACCCTTCTTCGGCTCTTCTTCTTCCTGTCTCCAATATGCTGCGGAAACAATCTGGCGGTTCTTCGCTTTCAATTCGCGATTGAACACGGCGTTCATTACAGAGAATGTAAGATCACTTACACCAACTGTAAATGTAGTTGGAGCCGGTGGTGGCTCTGGTGGAGGTGCCGGAGCTTCTCCTTCTTTTGGTGGTGGAACAGGTTTTGCTTTTGGTGGTGGAGTTCCTGCAACGTGAACTGTATATCCGTTGTATTCAAGCAATTCTTTGAGGAACTGCACGCGTTCAGGAGACACAAGCTTTTCAACGATGGAACATTTCACTCCATCAACTTCTTCGAATAAATGTGTTGCGTTGAGTGCCATGTCTATTGCGGTAAGAAATAAGCTGCGATGTACTCGAAAATATTTCCGCAGAAGCCGATAACGAGAACGCCACCGATGCAAATCACCATTGTCACAGCTGACCATGGATTCACTGCAACACGTTCAACTGGAGTTTCGCTCTTGTCGATGAAGACCGCTTTCACAACACGGAGGTAGTAATAAAGTGATACCACCATGTTCATAATCGCAACGGATAACAGAATCCAATCCTGTCGAACTGCTCCTGCGGTCAAGAGGAAATATTTTCCGAAGAATCCTGCTGTTGGCGGAATCCCAGCGAGAGAGAAAAGCGAAAGTGCAATTACCCAACTGAGGAGTTTGTTGTTCTGATAGAAGCCTTTGTAGTCTTCTACATCATCCTTGCCCGTCTTGTTGAAGACGATGGCCACCACTGCGAACATCGCGAGTGAAGAGAACACGTAAATCAACATGAAGTAGATGATGGATGTTACACCAAGCGGAGTGAATGAAATTACACCCATCAACAGGTAACCCATTTGCGCGATAGACGAGAACGCGAGAAGTCGTTTCAGATTCGACTGACGAACCGCCATGAAGTTGCCGAATGTAATCGTAACCATGATCAGGATCATCAGCAGGCGTTCCCATCCTCCGAAAAACGAAGGGAATACTGTGAACAACGTTGACGCGAAAACGAAAATGAATGTTCCCTTAGAGATTACCGCGAGCGTTGCGGTGATTCCAACCGGAGATCCTTCATACACGTCTGCTGTCCACAAGTGGAATGGCACGAGTGATAGCTTGAATGCAAGTCCAACAAAGACGAATACAAATCCCATTATCTGCAAGTGAGAAGCGGGATTGAGATTGTTGAGCATTTCCGGAAAATCGATCGATCCTGTTGTTCCGTAGAGAATGGAAATACCGAACAACATGATTGCCGAAGCAAATGCGGAGGACATGATTGCCTTGAACGCAGCTTCAGCCGACTTCGGACGATCTAGATCGAAGTTCGAAAGTGCTGCGAGTGGAATCGTTGACAATTCCATCGCGAGGAAGAACATCAGGAAGTTGCCCGATGAAATAAGGAAGAACATTCCTAATTGCGATGACAACAAGAGTATGTAAAACTCCGCGGTGTTTTTTCCTTTCATCAGCCATTCGTGGGAAAGGAAAGAAACAAGAACGAGCGCGAGATTTAGAATATTCTTTTCAAGTATGAGCTGAAGATCGGTGTGATACATTCCGGAGAACAGAACACCTGGCGTGTTCCAGAAGAATCCGGCAATAAAATTGATGACGAGCAGAATATTCGCCCACAACAGGAACGTCTTGTTGTTCTCTGCACCGTTGGCAATTTTCGCGAACAGGAATATGAAGATCAGACCCGTTAGGATCAGCTCTGGCTTCATAATCTGGAAAAACGTCATGTCCATAGTTCGTTCAGCGAAATATTACCGTGCAGTAATGTGATTCATTATAATGTCGGATGCAGGATTCAGCAAATCAGTCAGCCAGAATGGTGCTGTACCGATTGCAAGAATCGCAACCAAAAGAATGATCGAAGCGAGTTTTTCATTCCAGCGCGCGTCGAAAATGTGTTTGTGGTGTTCGTCTTCAATCGGCCCCATAAGAACTTTCCCGGAAGCACGCAGAATGTAAACTGCAGTGACTACAATGGAAAGACATCCGAGAACTGTTGCTACACGATAGAATGTTTCCGGACGCATCCACGCTCCCTGAAACACCGTCATCTCTGCTGCGAACCCGCTGAGACCCGGAAGCCCGAGTGAACAAAGACCTACGATGACAAAAATCGTTGAAATGAATGGAATCACTTTCAGCAATCCGCTCATCTTCGCAACATCACGTGTGTGTGTGCGTTCGTAAATCATTCCGATTGCCGCGAAGAACAAAGCTGTCATCAATCCGTGCGATACCATCTGCATTACTGCGCCGGTAATCGCAGTCTTCGTAAGCATGCCGATTCCGAGCAATACAAATCCGCAGTGACTTACTGACGAGTACGCGTTGATGTACTTGAGATCCTTCTGCATCAATGTTGCAAACGAGCCGTAGAAAATTGCAATTGCCGCAAGCAGGACGATGATCCACGAATAGTGTTGTGCGGCATCCGGCAAAAGGTAAACTGCAACGCGGAGACAACCGTATCCGCCGAGCTTCATCGAGATTCCTGCAAGGAACATAGAAGCAGCTGTTGGCGCAGAAGAGTGTCCGTCTGGCGCCCATGTGTGGAAAGGGAACATCGCGGTAAACACACCGAATCCTGCGAAGAGGAACGGGAATGCAATTAATTGTGCCGGCCAGTTGATCGGATGTTTTGCGAGTTCAATAAGGTT
>CAYUTR010000310.1:0-6162 GCA_964447465.1 uncultured Chryseobacterium sp. | reverse complement strand
GTGCTCATGAATGGCAAAGCAATTTACCATCCACACGATCTCGAACAGAAACTGAACGAATATTTCGCGCACAACGATGCTTCACTCTGGCTCGAAGCACTCGATGCGGAAAGTGAAATTCTGATCGAAGGATTTATCGAAGGAAAAGAATTCTCCTGCATTGTAATTCAGGATGAACTGAATGTTCCGGTTGCGCTTCCTCCAACGGAAATCCGCAAAGGAAAAGAGCTGTTCGATTACCGTTCGAAATATCTGCCGGGATTATCACGCAAGATTACACCGATAGAATTACCGGATAAACAGATTGAAGATATCCGTAAATCATGCGAACGCTTGTTCGAAGCTTTGGGCTTTGATGTGTACGCGCGTATTGACGGATTCATCGCGAAAGACGGGACGATTTTTCTGAACGATCCAAATACAACTTCGGGAATGATGCCATCTTCTTTCTTCTTCCACCAGGCAGCGGAAATAGGATTGAATCCTTCCCAGTTCTTGTCGTTCATCATTCGCACTTCGCTTGTGCAGCGTATACGTCACGACAAAAACGGAAAACGTTTCGATGCAATTCTGAAATCGCTCGATGATGCAATGACAGCTGCGCGTAGTCTTGCTTCTGATAAAACAAAAGTTGCAGTACTCTTCGGCGGATATTCATCCGAACGTCACATTTCCGTGGAGAGCGGAAGAAATATTTACGAGAAGCTCGCTTCATCAGCGAAGTATCAACCGATTCCTGTTTTTCTGACGGGCGGAGAGAACAATCATGAGCTTTACCAGGTTCCGATCAATGTTCTGCTGAAGGACAATGCTGATGACATCCGTGAGAAAATCACGCAGTGGAAAGTTCACCCGGTGATTAGAAACATCATCGCGCAATGTTCAGCAATTACAAAGCGTTTCTCATCGAGTGATGCATTGGCTGCTCCGAAGAAATTGACGTATGAAGAAATCGGACAAACCGCAGAAGCAGTTTTCATTGCTTTGCACGGTCGTCCCGGTGAAGATGGAGCGGTGCAGCAGAAGCTCGAAGCGTTAGGCATTCCGTACAATGGATCCGGACAGGAAAGCTCTGAGATTACCATAGACAAATACACCACGAACGAAATTCTGCGCAAGAATGGATTCCTCATTGCAGAACACATGCTGGTGAGTGAAGAAGAGTGGGCGAAGAATTCAGCGGGTATAGTGGAAGCGATCAACAAAAATATCGGCTGGCCTTTTATTGCGAAACCTGTGGATGACGGTTGCAGCTCTGCTGTGCGCAAAGTGAAGACGAAAGAAGAGCTCGAAGCTTTCGTGAAATTGATCTTCCGTAAATCGGAAGAAATCGATGCGAAGTCTGCTGAAGTTCTCAAGATAAAAGCCAAGGAAGAATTCCCTCGTAAAAAAGTTTTCCTTGTGGAAGAGCTGATCAGTCGCAGAGACGCAGCTCATTTCCTCGAAGTAACAGGTGGAATGCTTACCCGTTACGGTTCGAAGGGTGAAATCGAGTATGAAGTGTTTGAAGCTTCAGAAGCCCTTTCCGAGGGAGAAGTCCTTTCACTGGAAGAGAAGTTCCTTGCGGGCCAAGGTCAGAATATCACGCCTGCGAGGTATGATGCCAATTCCCAAAATCGACAGAAAATATCTGATAAAGTGAAGGCAACTTTAGGTGCTGCGGCCCGTCTTCTCAATATCCAGGGCTATACCCGTATTGATGCGTTTGTGAGAATATACAATGCCGACCGAGTTGAAGTGATTTTTGTGGAAGTGAATTCGCTTCCAGGCATGACACCGGCCACTTGTATTTTCCACCAGGCTGCAATTAATCAATACAAACCGTACGAGTTCATTGACAAAATCCTGGACTTCTCATTCCGCAGGAACGAGCGTTCAACTAAAGTTCCAGCTTAGCGCGATATGAAGAAGTTTATTGGAATATTGAAGAAGCGTCCGCTCATCACCAGCATTTTTATTGCCGGTTTGCTGCTGTTCATTGTGCTCTGGTCGCTGTTTGCGTGGATGGAAAGCTTTACGCGTCATAGCGAGTTCGTTGAGGTTCCTGATTTCATGAACCTGAAGTCGTCACAGCTTGAAGAATTTTCTTCTGACAAAGACATTCGCTACACAATCGTTGATTCATTGTGGGATGCGCAGAAGCCGAAAGGAATTGTGTTGCAACAAGATCCTGCTCCGGGAACGCAAGTGAAATCGGGACGCATGGTTTACCTCTACACAACTGCGGTAGTACCGCCGATGATTGCGATGCCGAAACTGGAAGATCTTTCACAGCGACAGGCGCAGTACATCTGCGAAGGTTACGGACTAAAAGCAGTTTTCAAAGAGGTAGATGATCCGCATCGTGGTGCTGTTGTCAATCAGCTGTACAACGGTAAACGCATTGAACCGGGAACGCCGATTGAGAAAGGCCAGAGCGTTACGCTGCACATCGGTAAAGGCGAAGAAAGTAATACCGATATTAGTGTTCCCAGTCTTGTTGGATTAACGTTCCGGCAGGCGAGAGGCAAACTGATGGACATGAACCTCGAATGGATGGTAATTCCTGACGCGGGCGTTAAAGACACATTGAATGCAATTGTTTATGAGCAGAATCCAGCTCCCGGATCCGGCAGAAAAATTATTCCAGGTTCCACCGTCGATCTTAGCGTCACTAACGACAAGGCGAAATTAGAAGGCGGTGATACTGCAAAACCGAATACCCCATGAGTAAAAAATTATTTCTGACAACGGGCGCATTGCTTCTTCTCCTGAGTGTGAATGCACAGGAGCTGCTTACACCTTTGACGTTTCTCGGACCGGCAACGGATGATGCGCGCGCCCGCATGGCGCCTGTAGTTGCTGTGCTCGATACAATTGCACTTCCATCGAACGGCTTTCGCGATAACTTCATGTACGATTCACATCGTCCCGATACAATCTTGTGGGATCTTGGATTGAATCCCGGAGTGTATGTAAACCGTGGATGGGCAACCGCACCGATCAATCTTGGTGTGTGTACATTCGACGGTCTCAACTGGAATGGACTTCCATACACACCAGCGGCTTCTGTGAGTGCATCCTCCGCGTGCGATTTGCTTACGAGTAAACATTTCGATCTTACTTTATACGATCCGTCGGATTCACTCATCTTAAGTTTCTGGTGGGAAGCGCAAGGAAAAGGTTACGCACCTAATCAGGTTGATTCATTGCAGGTTCAGGTAAACATTCCTGCATGGAATACTTCCGGTGAAGTGTGGAAGACGGTGTGGTTTAAAGAAGGATACAATCCGCAGGGATATGATACTTCATTCCACGTTGCAGTAATCAAGTTAGATAGCGCTTCGTACTTCACAAATGGTTTCCGTTTCCGATTCAGAAACTATGCATCCGGTTGCGGAAGTAATGATCACTGGCATATTGATGAAGTATTGTTTAAACCGTTCCGCACTTCTGCAGACACGTTCATCAATGACGTATTCTTCGTTTATAATCCACCAACGATGTTGGACGATTTTCACCAGATGCCAGGCAACCATTACATTGCATCGAGTATGAACAATACGGGTATTCAGATGTACATCAGGAACAATGATACTATCCCGAGAAATGTTACGTACTCCTATGAATTCCGTACTTCGAGTTTGGCATTTTTAAGTGACTACCAAGGCGGTGCCGATGGAAATCTTCAGACGTTTGATTCAATCGGTTACAGCAATTACGCAGCACATGAATTTCCACCGATAACTTACCAGTACACGCCATTCTCTGTGCCGGACAGCGGGTATTACATCGTAAATCACATGCTGAAGAAAGGAACGCTTCCGTCTTCACCAATTGATACTGTTACTTATTACCAGCGTATGTACAACCAGTACGCATACGACGATGGGACAGCAGAAGTTGGTTATGGAATTTTCGGACCGAATGCTTCGCTCGCGTATCGTTTCGATATGCCGGTTGGTGTTCTTGATACGTTGACCTCAGTGCAGATGTATTTCCTTCCCGTTCTTGATATCAATAATCTTATGTTGCGCGAATTCAGACTCACGGTTTGGAATCACAGCACAGCAAACAATGGTCCGGGAACAATCATTTACCAACAGGACGGAGAGAGTCCTGAATACGCGCTGGATTGTCCGAACCGTTTTTCTACTTACACGATCGACAGCGGAATTGTAGTCCTGAGCGGAACATTTTATGTGGGCTGGGTGCAGCTTGCTTCTGATCGTTTGTATGTTGGCATGGACCTGGAGAACGATCAACACGACAAGATTTACTACAATACATCTGGTATCTGGTACACTTCAATTTACGCTGGTTCGTTGATGATACGTCCGGTTTTCGGAGACGCCCAATTTCTTACTGGCGTGAGCGAAACTGGAAGCTTACCTGAACTTTCGGTCTTCCCGAATCCTGCAAATGATCAGATTACAATTGGTGGATTAGATGCAATCACGCAGTACGAAGCAACACTTATTGATGTTTCAGGAAGAACGGTGATGAATCAATCGGTGAATGCTTCCGCGAACACACTTGATGTGTCTGCACTTGCTCAGGGAATGTATGTGTTGAATGTGACGGATGAATTCGGAATTCGTTCGGGAACGCAGCGGATCATCGTGGAATAGTGGTTGCGCCTATGGCGCTGGCTTTACCACGGCGTCACGGCGCGCACGGCGTTTCTCTATTTACCAGCGCTTTTTTCGTGGCGGAAATTTGATCTTGATTCCTGTAATTTTCTCCACTATAACCTTTGAGAGAAGAATTGGAAGGAACATCGCGACGATGATTATCAACGCATTTAGTTGCTTGTTGCAACCACCTGAAATTCTCTCCTGCCATTCGCACCAGTAATTGCTGAAATCATTTGGATTGCGTGTGAGCAGAAACAAGGGCACGCTGAGTCCAAGCATGTAGACAATCATTCCGATTTTAAACCACAAATTGACTTTACGTGTTCGCTCATTCTCTTTTGGTGGAGGGAGTGTCGGAATTTCAGGAAGGCTACTGCCAAAATTCATCTATAATATATTTCGCCGTGCTCGCCGTGACGCCGTGGTGAAGCAAGCCACTATCTCGGGTGCTTAGGATTCACAACAAACGGAAATTTCCCGTTCACCCTCTCATTCAGATCCGTCTCCAACTTCTTATTCAGGTCATGCACGACTTTCGTTTTCGATGTCGCGAACGATTGTCCTTGGTATAGCGCCAGGTGATCGTTGTAAAATTCCTGAAGATTTTCATCTGTGTCCTTCGACCAGATTTCTTTTTGATTTAAGACACGTAAAAGCTGATCGCCATAATATTGCCGGAGCGCAAACTTCACTTCAGGTCTTGCTTCAGCGTCGAGTCTGCTGTAACCTTCATTCAGCCACGGCGTGATCATATCCTGTTTGTATTTCAGAAAATTAAGTTGGAAGGTTGTCGACGTATCGAGATCCTGATCCATCGCTTCAAATATTTTCTGCAGCTTCAGAATGTATTCATCGAGAAATTTATTCTGTGCGGCCTGCGATGAATCTGATCGCGGTATTTCGTAAAATGCCAATAGAAATTCTTCTTGCGTGATGAGAAATCCATTCCCGAAAAAGACCAGTCCGCTTGTGTCGAATTCGTACTTCGGTAGATCATACGCCACGTTTGAAACGCCAAAAATCTGTTGACGTAACGGAGGAACTACGCGCGCTTCATTCGGAGTTTGTCCGAACGAGACCAACGTGGTCATCATTAAAAATGCAGCAAAGAGGACTTTCATTGTCATTGGAAACCTTCCAAGTATATAATTAAGATGCACAGCAAACTTAGTTTCCATAACAAATGTCGGACCATTAACGGCGCCGTTCCGCGTGGGCTTCGCATACAAAGTACGTCTCCGTTTCGCCGCGTCGCCGTGTAGAGCCCGCGCAGCGTTCGCCACTATCTATTGTAGCCCGTTTTGATCTTCACACCTGTCACTTTCTCCACAATAAACTTCACAATGAACAACGGAAGCAAAAACATCAGCAACGTAAGCATGATATCCAACACCGGATAATACGAATCCTCCATGATCATCGCCTGCCATCCGCGCACAACCATGCACAAGCCTGTATCATTGAATTCCCAGTACATGATCAGACCGAGCGATCCTAACACGTAAAGGAGCGTCACAATTTTCCAGATCGTGTTAATTTTCTCTGT